>JAYUBA010000035.1:0-9151 GCA_043741075.1 Frigoriglobus sp. | reverse complement strand
CGCCCGGCGCGCCGGACGCGGTGGACGGCGTGATCGAGTCGTTCGAGCTGGCGTTCAAGATGCAGGGGAAGGTGCCGGAGTTGCTCGACATCTCGAAGGAGCCGAAGAAGGTGCTGGACGCCTACGGGGTGAAGGACGGCCCCGGCGGCGCGTTCGCGCGGCAGTGCGTGATGGCCCGGCGGCTGAGCGAGGCGGGCGTGCGGTTTGTGGAAATCTGCCAGCCGGGCTGGGACCACCACAACAACCTGCACAAGGGGTTGCTCGACCGCTGCGGGTCCGTCGATCGGCCGACCGCGGCGCTGCTCGCGGACCTGGAGGGGCGCGGCCTGCTCGACGACACGCTGGTGCTGTTCGGCAGCGAGTTCGGCCGGCTCCCGACGGCGCAGGGCGTGGACGGCCGCGACCACAACATCACCGGTTACCCGATGTTCCTGACCGGCGCCGGCGTGAAGAAGGGGTTCACCTACGGAGCGACCGACGAGTACGGCATCAAGGCGGTGGAGGGGCGGATGCACACCACCGACCTGCACGCGACGCTGCTCGCGCTGATGGGCCTCGACCACGAGAAGCTGACGTACCAGTACGCCGGCCGCGACTTCCGCCTGACCGACGTGAAGGGGACCGTGGTGAAGGACATCTTCGCGTGACGCGGGCACGGTTCGGGTTCAGCCCTGGTCGGCGGCGGTGTCGGACGAGCCTGTCGGCGCGGCACCGCGGCGGCCCCACGCCCACCCGCTGATTTCCGGCATGTCGGTGCCGTGTTCGGTGATGTACGCCCGGTGTTCGGCGTGCTTCGCGTGCATCGCCGCCGTCACCTTCGCCGCGCGTGAAGCCAAACCCGGCGTGCGCTCGATCACGTCGATCACCAGCTTGAACCGGTCGATCTCGTTCAGCACGCACATGTCGAACGGCGTCGTGGTCGTGCCCTCTTCCTTGTACCCGCGGACGTGCAGGTTGTCGTGGTTCGTCCGCCGGTACGTCAAGCGGTGAATCAGCGACGGGTAGCCGTGGAAGTTGAAGATGATGGGCTTGTCCGTCGTGAACAGCGCGTCGAACGCCGCGTCGGACAGGCCGTGCGGGTGCTCCTTCGGCGGCTGGAGCTTCATCAGGTTTACGACGTTCACGACGCGCACCTTGAGGTCCGGGAGGTGGTGCCGGAGCAGGTCGGCCGCGGCGAGAACTTCGAGCGTCGGCACGTCGCCGCAGCAGGCGAGCACCACGTCCGGCTCGCCCGCGCCGGCGCTACCGGCCCACTCCCAGATTCCCGCCCCCGCGGCGCAGTGCTTCACCGCCTCGTCCATCGTCAGCCACTGCGGGGCCGGCTGCTTCCCGGCCACCACCACGTTCACATAGTTGCGGCTCCGCAGGCAGTGGTCGGTGACCGAGAGCAGGCAGTTCGCGTCCGGCGGCAGGTACACGCGAATCACCTCCGCCTTCTTGTTCACCACATGGTCGAGGAACCCGGGGTCTTGGTGCGAGAAGCCGTTATGATCCTGTCGCCAGACGTGCGAACTGAGCAGGTAGTTGAGGCTCGCGACCGGCTTGCGCCAGGGGATGTGGCCACACACCTTGAGCCACTTCGCGTGCTGGTTGAACATCGAATCGATGATGTGGATGAACGCCTCGTAGCAACTGAAGAAGCCGTGCCGGCCGGTGAGCAGGTAGCCCTCGAGCCACCCCTCGCACTGGTGCTCGCTCAGCACCTCCATCGCGCGGCCGTCCGGCGCCTCGCGGGTGCCGTCGGCCGGGTCGATTTCGCCGACGAAACACCGGCCGGTCACGTCGAGCACGTCCTGCCACCGGTTGGACGCGAGTTCATCGGGGCTGAACAGCCGGAAGTTCGCGGCGTCCATGTTCAACTTCATCACGTCGCGCAGGTACTTCCCCTGCACGCGGGTCGATTCCTCGGTGGCCGCGCCGGGCGTCGGCACCGCGACCGCGTACTGCTTGTAATCCGGCAGGACGAGGTCGCGGAGGAGCGCGCCGCCGTTGGCGTGCGGGTTCGCGCCCATCCGCTTCGTGCCCGACGGGGCCAGCTCCGCGAGTTCCGCCTTGAAGCGGCCGTTCGCGTCGAACAGTTCCTCCGGGCGGTACGACTTCATCCACCCTTCGAGCACGCGGAGGTGGCTCTCGGTGCCGGCTTCGCTCATGGGGACTTGGTGGCTGCGCCACGAGCCTTCGCACTGCTTGCCGTCGATCTCCTTCGGGCACGTCCAGCCCTTCGGCGTGCGCATCACGATCATCGGCCACGCCGGGCGCCCGCGGAAGCCGTTCGTTCGTGCCTCGCGCTGAATGCGCGTGATCTCGGTGAAGCACGCGTCGAGCGCGTCGGCCATCTGCTTGTGAACCGGGATCGGGTCGTGCCCGGTCACGAAGTGCGGGGCGTAGCCGTAGCCCTCCATAAGCTTGCGGAGTTCGTCCTCCGGGATGCGCGCGAGGAAGCACGGGTTGGCGATCTTGTACCCGTTCAGGTGCAGAACGGGCAGCACCGCCCCGTCGCGAACCGGGTCGAGGAACTTGTTCGAGTGCCACGCGGTGGCGAGCGGTCCGGTTTCGGCCTCGCCGTCGCCGACGACGCACGCGGCGATCAGGTCGGGGTTGTCGAACACGGCACCGAAGGCGTGCGACAGCGAGTAGCCGAGTTCGCCGCCCTCGTGAATGCTGCCGGGCGTCTCCGGGGCGACGTGACTCGGAATCCCGCCCGGAAAGCTGAACTGCTTGAACAGCCGCTTCATGCCCTCCGCGTCCCGCGTGATCTTCGGATACACCTCGGAGTAGGTGCCTTCGAGGTACACGTTGGCGACGACGCCCGGCCCGCCGTGACCGGGGCCGCACACGTACAGCACGTTCAGGTCGCGCTCTTTGATGACGCGGTTCAGGTGAACGTAGATGAAGTTCAGGCCGGGGGTGGTTCCCCAGTGGCCGAGCAGTCGCGGCTTCACGTGCCCCTTGCGGAGCGGCTCGCGCAAGAGCGGGTTGTCGAGCAGCTAGATTTGGCCGACGGAGAGGTAGTTGGCGGCGCGCCAGTACGCGTCCATCTTCTGAAGCATCGCGTCGGAGGGCATCGGCGGGTTCCTTTGGTGGTGTGTGAACCTTGTGGTGCGCCGTCGGTTCCGGGGTTGTGAAGCGAAGACCCCTCACCCGGCTCGAAGACTCGCCGACCTCTCCCCGCAAAGCCGGGGCGAGGTGAAGACGGCGCTGATTCGCGTGGCTCACCGGCGCGCGTTGCTTCACGAACAGGCGGGTTGCCCACCTCGCCCCGGCTTTGCGGGGAGAGGTCGCGGCGCTTCGCCGCGGGTGAGGGGTCTTCGCTCGACATCGCAGGGAACATTACGCGTTCAACAGCCGCAGCACAGTCCGCGCGATCATGGCCTCTTCGTCGGTGCGGATCACGCGCACCGCGACCGGCGCGCCGTCTTCCGAGATTACCGCCGCGCCCGCGGCGTTGCGGTCCGCTGCAACCCGCACGCCGAGGAAGCCCAACCCCGCGCAAATGCGGGCGCGAACCTCCGGCGCGTTCTCGCCGATCCCGCCCGCGAACACCAGCGCGTCCAGGCCGCCGAGCGCCGCGGCCATCGCCCCGACCCACTTCCGCGCTTGGTAGCAGAACACCGCGACCGCTTCGGCCGCCCGCGAATCGGCGGCTTCGCGCGCGAGCAGGTCGCGCACGTCACCGCTCGTTTCGGACATGCCGAGCAGGCCGGATTCGCGGTTCACGAGTGCGTCGAGTTGGTCGGCGGTCAGCTTCTCGGTGCGCATCAGATGAAGGAGCACGCCGGGGTCGAGGTCGCCGGTGCGCGTGCCCATCACGAGGCCGCCGGTGGGCGTGAACCCCATCGTGGTATCGACGCACGTCCCGTTGTGAACCGCCGCGAGGCTCGCGCCGGAACCGAGGTGCGCGAGAACGACGCGCCCGCGGGCCGCGTCCGCACCCGCGACGCGCGCGAGTTCTTCGAGGAGGTATTCGTAGGAGATGCCGTGGAAGCCGTACCGGCGGACGCCCTGTGCCTGATACCGGCGCGGGATCGGGAGCGTGCGCGCGACCATCGGCAGGTTTTGGTGGAACGCGGTGTCGAAGCACGCGACCTGCGGCACGCCGGGGCAGCGCGCCGCGAACGCCGCGATCAGGTCGAGTTCGGCCGGCAGGTGCGTCGGGTCGAGCGGCTTCAGCTTCTCCAGGGCGCGGAGCAACTCCGGCGTGACGAGCGCCGGCGCGGTGTGGTCCGGCCCGCCGTGAACGAGCCGGTGCCCGATCCCCGCGAGGTGCGCCGTCGCGCCTTGTGCTTCGAGCGCGTCGAGAACGGCGGTCGCGGCTCCGGCGCGTTCGAGCTTCCCGCGCGCGAGTTCCCGCGGCGGGTCGCCCGCGCCGAACACCGCGAACTTCACGCTCGACGAACCCGCGTTGACCGCGAGGACGCGGGCCGCACCGGCGGTGTCTGCTGGCATCGGGTCACTCGCGGGTTCGGGGCGACGACCGGGTGCGCGTCATTCTACCGGGGGACTGTCGCACGACGCGCGCCGCGTGTAAGATCGTGGCACACATTTACGCGAGGAGGAACGCCCATGCCCGCGCCTCACCGGCCGCGCTCGCCGGCCTTGAAGAACGTCGCCCGCGCGGCGGTGTCCGTCGAGCCGTCGAGCAGCCGCGCGGTGACCGACAGCCCCACCGTTACCTTCGCCTCGTCCGGGCCGACGGCGAAGAACAGCACCTGCGTCTTCGCGGTCAGCTTGACCTCCGTCCGCTTCGGCTCCTCGCCGCGCACGGTCGCCGGACCCTCCAGGGTGAAGGAGCTCCCGTCCGCGGCGACCGCCACCACCGTGCCGGAGACGGTCGTCCACCGCTCCGGGACGGTGCCGGTGAACACCGCCTGCGCCGCGGCTTCCTTCTCCCCGTCCGCAAGCCACACCTGCGCCTGCATCCCCGGTGCGACCTTCGCCCCGTCGGCGGGGACGTTGTTGAAGGCCACCGCCGCCTTGTCGCCGATGGTGATGGTGACCCGCGTCGGCGCCGCGCCGCGCTCGGCCGGGGGCGCCTCCACCACGACCGTCTTGCCGTCCGGCGCGGCCCGCATCACCGTGCCGGTCACGTCCGACCCCTTCTTGTCGCGCCGCCCCGCTTGCGCGCGGCCGAGGAACTGCACCTTCGCGGCGGTCTTGCCGTCGTCGGCGTACCACACGTCCGCAACGTAGTCGGCGGTGACTTTCGCCTCGCCCGGCGCCACGTTCGCGAAGACGAGCACCGTCTTGGCGTCGAACGATACCGTTTCCGTCTTCGGCTCCGCGCCCCGCTCAGTGCGCTCGCCGCGCAGTTGCAGCGAGACCGACTTGCCGTCCGGCGCGACCGCCGTCACGACGCCGGTCCGGTCGGCGACGCGGCCCACCCGGCCGGCTCCGACGAAGGACACGGACGCCGCGACCTCCTTCGACCCGGCCTCGAACTGCACGCTCACCTCGTACCCCTCGGTCGGTTTGGCCCCGTTCGGGCCGACGCCGTGGTAACTGACGGCGGCCTTGTCGCCGACCTTCACCGCCGCCTTGCCCGGCGCGCCGCCGCGCTCGGTCGGTGGCGTTTCCACCGCGAACGACTTGCCGTCCTTCGCGACCGACACCACCTTGCCGCTGAGTTCCGGGGCGGCGGGGGTGGGGCGCTCGCGGTCGCGCGGGCCGTCGGCGGGAGGCGCCGCGGCCACGGGCGCTTCGACGCGATCAGGCGCATCGCCCCCGCCGCCCCCGGCGGCCCAGGCGATTCCTGCTCCGAGAACGGCCAGCGCCAGAACCGCGGACGCGACTTTTAGCTTGATAAGCGTCATGGCCTTCAATGCTCCTTCGGCGAGGGCGGCGACGTGGGCGGGAACCAGTTCAGCCGCCGCCTTCCCCGCCGCGAACGGGATGGCGGCACCAACGGTCGGCGGGACCAGCGCCGCCGGCACCGTTGCCGACGCCGCGTTCTGCGAGAGGGTGAGCGCGAGGGCCGTCGCGGTGAGCGCCACCCCGCGACGCGTGAGCCGGGCGCGAAGTCGGTCGCGCCCGCGGGACAGGCGCGACAGCACCGTGCCCTTCGGGCAGCCGAGTTGCGCCGCGGCCTCTTCGTTCGTGCGCCCTTCGAGGTAGCACAGCACGAACGGGGCGCGGTACTTCTCCGGCAGGCGGGCGATTTCGTCGTCGAGGACGGGCCGCAGGTCGCGCCAGTCCGCGTCGCCGTCCGGCTCCGGTGCGGGAAGGTCGTCGGTCGCTTCGCCCGAAGGGGCACGCTTCACCGCCGCGGCCCGGAGGCGGAGCGCGATGCGGTACGCGACCTTGTTCAGCCACGCCGCGACCACTTCGCCGCGCCCGACGGACCCGGCCTTCCGCGCGAACACGAGGAACGCGGCCTGGAACGCGTCTTCGGCTTCGTGGGCGTCGCGCAGGACGCGCTTGCAGACGGCCAGCACCATCGCCCCGTGCCGCCACACGAGCACCTCGAACGCGGCTTCGTCGCGGCGGGAAACGAAGTCGTCGAGGAGCTGCGCGTCGGTCAACGAACTGCCGGTCTGCCGGGCGATGAGCCGGCGGAGCGGGTCGAGGAGCGCGGGCGGCTGTTCGCGTGCCATGAGGAGCCTTCCGGTAAGCCTGTCACCAGGATAGAGCCGCGGCCGGTGCGCCCGCTTCCATATTTCGCGCGATATTCCGCGAACCGCCGCGCCGCGGGTGGTGTAATAGAGAGGCCGTGCGACCAACCGGGGGTGTTTCATGCGTCGAATTCTGCTCGTCACGTTGGTCGCGATGCTGTCGAGCGTCTGCTGTGCGAAATCGCAGAAGGACAAGGGCAGGAAGCTCGAAGCGCTCGGCGCGATCACCGTTTCCGGGGAGGTGGGCGGCCCGAACGACGTGAGCGGCGTCGGCTTCGTCGGCGACTTCATGCTGTTCGCGTCCAACGAGACCGCGCACGTCGAAGTGCTGAAGAAGGACGGCACCGGCTACAAAGTCGTCGCGCCAATCGCGCTCGAGAAGCGGAAGCCGGGCGCGAAGGAGCATCACTTCGACCTGGAGGCGCTCGCGGTCGAAGGCGACACCGTGTACGCGATCGGTTCGCACTCCCGCGTGCGCGTGAAGCCGGGCGAGGTCGCTCTCGCCCCGCACCGCGACCAACTCTTCCGCTTCACGCTGACCGCCGACGGCACCGCGACCGACCTCAAGAGCGTCAGCCTGCGGCCCGCGATTGAGGCGAACGCGACGCTCAAGCCGTTCGCGGCGCTGCCGGGCAAGGAAGGCGGCGTAAACGTCGAGGGCCTGGCGGTGCGCGACGGGAAGCTGTTCGTCGGGTTCCGCTCCCCGGTGCTGAAGAACGACGCGGTGCCGGTCATGGTGACGACCTTCGACAAGCCGGAGGCGAACGAACTCCGATTCATCTTCCTGGGCGGGCGCGGCGTGCGCGATCTGACGGCCGTGCAGGGCGGGTTCCTGGTGCTGGCCGGTCCGGCGAGCGACGCGGTGAGCGGCTTCCAGATCTACTTCTGGGACGGCAACGATTGCGCGCCGGGCGCGACCCCGGCGGGCAAGTGCGAGCTGCTGTGCAAGGTGCCGCACGCGGACAAGGAACACCCCGAAGGGCTGGCGGTGACGAAGGAGGACGCGAACGGTTACGAACTGGTGATCGTGTGCGACGGCCCGAAGAACGGCAACCCGACCCGCTACCGGCTGAAGAAGTGAAGGCGGCCTTTACACCGCTCCGCCACTTCGGCCACAATCCGCGCGCCCACATTGGCACGGAGGCTTCGTCGTGGCGATTCCCTTTTGGCTCACCAAACTGCTCGTCCGCACGCGGCTCGCGGGGTTCACCCCACGCGGGCGGCGGCTCGCCGACGGCGGCGCCGCGTACCTCAAATACTACTCCGATCGCGTGCTGTCCGCGCCCCTCGACGACCTGCTCGACGGCGCGTTCGTCCCGCACGCGCCCGGCCCGGACGTGCTCGACCTGAACCAGCCCACGCCCGACGCGCCGCCCGCCCGCGGCGCGATCAGCGTCGGGCGCACCGACGCGCACTCGGCCCCCGGTCGCGTGCCCGCCACGCTGCCCGAACTGCGCACCGCTATCGCCGACCGCTACCAACGCGACGGCCGCACGCTCGCCGCCGATACCGACGTGATCGCGACCCACGGGGCCACCGCGGCATACGCCGCCGCGCTCGACGCGTTCGTGAACCCCGGCGACCGCGTCGTGCTGTTCGACCCGTGTTCCCCGCTGTTCGCGCTCGGGGCGAAGTCGCGTCACGCGAAGGTGCGGTGGGTGCCGACGTGGACCGAAGACGGCCGGTGCCGGTACATCGCCGCCGACTTCGAGCGGGCCATGCGCGGCGCGAAGGTGCTGGTGCTGAGCGACCCCGGCAGCCCGGCCGGCGGGTGCCTCGCGAACGAAGACCTGGAACACGTCGCGTGGATCGCCGGTGGCTACGGCGTGCTCGTGTACCTGGACGAATCGTTCTCCGCGTTCCGCTACGGCGACCGGCCGCGCGCACTCGCCGCGATGCCGGGCGCGGACCGGCTCACGCTCACGGCCGGTTCGGTGTCGCAGGAGTACGGGCAGCCGGGCGTTCGCGTCGGGTGGCTGGCCGGGCCGCGGCACCTCGTTCGCGCGTGCCAGCTCACCGCGAACCTCACCGCACCGTATGTGCCGCCGGTGTGTCAGCAGGTCGCGGCGCGGCTGCTCTCCGACGCCAGTTCACCCGACACGCTGGAGCGATTCCGCGCGAAGCGGCAGTACGCGGTGGACCGGCTCCGCGCGATGGGCCTGGAACCGGAGTCGCCCGGCGGCGGGTACTTCGCGTGGCTGCCGGTCACCGCGCTCGGCATGGACGGCCGCACGTTCGCCGAGCGTCTGCTGAAAGACGCGCGCGTGCTGGTCGGGCCGGGGTGTGCGTTCGGGCCGAGCGGGGCGGGGCACGTGCGAGTAAGCTTCGCCGCCGACGACGGCCGCCTGCGCGAGGGGCTGAACCGTATGGCCGCGTTCGTGGCGCGCCTGAAGGCACCGACCCCGCCGACCCCGCCGAGCGAAGAACCGGTGGAGGAAGTGGCCGCCGCGCCGGAGGAGGAGCGGAAGCCCGCGTTCAGTCGGGCGTGAGTCGGCTGGTTTTCGCCCTCTCCCCTTGCGGGAGAGGGTGGCGGCGCTTCGCCG
>JAYUBA010000034.1:0-2795 GCA_043741075.1 Frigoriglobus sp. | reverse complement strand
TCGACCACAACACCCTGTCTGGATCGTTCCAGGAGCAGTTCGGGCCGACCCGCACCAGCCGCGCGCTGGCAATCGTTCACGTCGCCATGTTCGAGGCGGTCAACGCCATCACCCGCAAGCTGCCGAGCTACCAGAACGTGCAGACCGACATCCTTGCCCGGGTCGGGGTGCCCAAGGCGCAGCTCACGCCGAACACTGTCTCGATCGATCGGGCCATCGTCGAGGCCGCCTACCGAACGCTCATCGCGCTGTACCCGAAGAAGGCGGACTTCCTCACAGCCTCGTACCAGCACGACCGCGCTGCCCTGGGGGACATCCCGAACGCGGCGGGCAGTCGGCCGGCGAAGATGATTCTCGGCGAGCGGGTGGGGGCCGAGGCGGCGCAGGCCATCCTGGACAAGCGGAAGTTCGACCGCTCGGAATTCCGGGACCCGCCGAGCGACATCTTTACGACCCCCGACGCCCGCGTCTGGCAGAAAGACCCGATTTCCCAAGCCGCCCCCGCGCTGGGGGCCAACTGGGGCCAGGTGAAGCCGTTCGTCATCGACTCGGCCCAGACGTACCGGCCGGGCGGCGGCCGGGTGCCGAAGACGTTCCCGGAGTTCAGCGACCCGAAGTTCATCGAGGCGTACAAGCGCGTCAAGCGGCTGGGCGGCGACCCGAACGCGCCGGTCAGCGAGACCCGCTGGCCTACCCCCACCGACCGGACCGGGGCGGACAACCCCAACAACCCGGTGCCGCCGTACGACACGAACCAGACGCTCATCGGCATCTTCTGGGGGTACGACGGGACCGCCCTCTTGTGCGCCCCGCCCCGGCTGTACAACATGATCGCGATGTCGGTGGCCCTCCGCGAGGCGATGATCAAAGATGTCGACAACATGGCCCAGTACCTGGCCCTAATCAACCTGACCATGGCCGACGCCGGCATCTCGGCGTGGGACGCCAAGTACCACTTCCTGATCGCGCGGCCGATCACCTACATCCGCGGGCTGGACGCCGACGGAACGCCGGACGGCACCCACGACCCCCGCTGGACCCCGCTCGGCGCGCCGGTGACCAACGGCACCATCGACGGGCGGAATCTCACCCCGCCCTTCCCGTCGTACCCGTCCGGGCACGCGACGTTCGGCGGCGCGCTGTTCCGGGCCATGACCCTGTACTTCAAGGACAAGGCGCCGGCGATGATGCCGTTCCCGGACGACGGCGTGGCGTTCGACTTCGTGTCCGACGAGTACAACGGCCTGAACCGCAGCCCCGGCGAGGAGAACGTGCGGAAGAAGATCGTCGCACACTTCAACTCGTTCCGGGACGCCGAGCGGATGAACGCGGACAGCCGCATCTATCTTGGCATCCACTGGAAGTTCGACGCCGACGACGGCATCCGACAAGGTAACGAGATCGCCAACGACGTGTTCAAGAAGTTCGTGAAAGGCATGAACTGACCTCGCCCGGTTCGGCGAGCCAGCGTCTCGACCCTTCCGTGCTGCGGCTGTTGCGGCCGCCGCACGTTGCCCACCCTCGAAGGACCGCCCTCTTTCCTCCCCGTTTCCATCGGAGCCTACTTATGGGTAGTGTCCCATTAGTGTTGCACGGTGAAGGCCGTTTGTGGTAAGGGTTTCGTGTTCCGTGCGGGTAATTTCGGAAGCCCGCGGCTGGGGTTGGTCATGGACGACTTGACTGCGTTTTGCTGTCTGAACCTGGGCTGTCCGGACTGCGGCAAGCGAGGGCACGGGAACCTGACAGTCCCGGCCCGGTACGGGCCACGCAAGACCCGCCTGCTCCGGTGTTCGACGTGCAAGGCCCGGTTCTCCGAACGCAACGGCACCCCGCTGTCCGACGCCTGACTGCGGGCGGACGCGGTGGTGTCGGTCCTGGCCCACATCGCCGAGGGGGTCGGGACTCGGAAGACCGTCCGACTCGTGGGCGTCCACCGGGACACCGTCACCCGGTACGTCCGCCTATCCTCCTGATACCCCTGGTGTAGCCACAACCCCTCATCCCGTCAGCGTATGCGTTCACGCCCCTTGCGCTCGCGGGGGTTCGCTGGTAGGGTAAGCGTCGCATGACACCGCCCCCGCTGCCCGACGAACTCCTCGCCACCCTGCCCCCGGCCGCGGTCGCCTACATCCGCGTCCTCGAAGCCGTCGTCGCCACCTACGCCGCCCAGGTCGCCACCCTCACCGCCCGCGTCGCCGAACTCGAACAGCGCCTCGGCCGGACCTCCGCCAACACCTCCAAGCCCTCGTCGTTCGACGGGCCGCACGTCCAGCCCGCCCAACCCAAGAGGCCGTCCGGCAAGGCCGAGGGCGGACAACCCGGGCACCCCCGGAACGAACGCCCCCGCCTGCCCCCGACGCCGTCGTCGAACTCCGCCCGGCCGCCAGCCCGGACTGCCGGCATGCCGTCGCTGGGGACGACCCCGACCCCGTCGCCCACCAGGTCGTCGAACTCCCGCCCGTCCGCCCGCACGCGACCGAGTACCGCCGCCACCGCCTCGCCTGCCCGCGGTGCGGCCGGGTCGCGTGTGCCGAACTCCCGGCCGGCGCGTCGTCCGGGTACGGCCCCCGCGTCGAAGCCGTCGCCGGGCTGCTGACCGGCGGGCACCGGGTCGGCAAGCGGGGCGTCGCCCGCCTGATGGGCGACGCGTTCGGCGTGCCGATCAGTCCGGCCGGCGTGTGCGGCCTCCAGCACAAGACGGCCGCCGCGCTCGAACCGGTCGTCGCCGAGGCCCGCGCGCACGTCGCCGGCAAGCCGGTGAACGTCGACGAGACGGGCTGGCGGCAAGCCCGGAA
>JAYUBA010000033.1:0-2797 GCA_043741075.1 Frigoriglobus sp. | reverse complement strand
TGCGCGAAGGCCGCATCGGCGAGGCGATGACGCGGTGACGCGCGGGCCGGTACAATTGTCCCGGGCGGGCGTCCGATCCCGCCCGCGTGCCCCGACCCCCACCGAGTGCAGACCATGACCGTTGCCGCCATCGGCCCGCGCGAACTTGCCGACCTCTGCAAGGGCGGCGGGCCGATCGACCTCCTCGACGTGCGCACCCCGGCCGAATTCCGCGCCGTCCACGCCGAGGCCGCGCGGAACGTGCCCCTCGACCGCCTCGACCCGGCCGCCTGGCTCAAGGCCCGCGTTGGCGAGCCGGCCGCGCCGGTCTACCTGATCTGCGGGTCCGGCGGCCGCGGTCGCCAGGCGTGCGAGCAGTTCCACCGGGCCGGCTTCCCGAATGCGGTCAACGTCGAGGGCGGGACGACGGCCTGGGCGGCCGCCGGCCTGCCGGTCGTCCGCGGCAAGAAAGCGATCTCCCTGGAGCGGCAAGTCCGCATCGCCGCCGGGTCGCTCGGCCTGCTCGGCGCGGTCCTGGGCGGCTTCGTCCACCCGGCGTTCCTGGGCCTGTCCGCCTTCGTCGGGGCCGGCCTGATCTTCGCCGGCGTGACCGACACGTGCGGCATGGGCCTCGTCCTGACCCGAATGCCGTGGAACCAGCGCGGCGGAGACCCGTCCGCCTGCGCCGTGAGTCGCAACAGGTGACAGCGAACCGACGCGCGGTCCGGTGTGTCTCGAATGGAATGGTCCGCAACTCGGGCGGCGCGGTAAACTAGAGTGGGTCGTGGTTTGAAGTGGATGGAGGAGGGCCGCACGATGACGACGTTCGATCTCGCGGAGGTCCGCAACTTCACGGCCGACATCGACGCCCGCCTGAAGCAGTGCGACAACGGCGAAGGCATGGGGTGTTCGAACCTGGACGAATCGTTGCGCCTCTACGCGACCTTGTGCCGCGAGTTCCGGGCCGGCGTTCGCGCGTGGGGCCGTGCGGTTTTCGGCGGGTACGTCGAGTTCGACCCCGAGGTCGAGAAGATCGTGCTCCAGGACGGCAACCGACTCCTCGCCTTGGCGACTGCCAAGGCCGCCCACGCCCAGGCGATGGAGTTCGGCTGTTACACGCTAGACGGCCGTACGATTCTGCAGTCCGCGTTGTGGGAGTTGTCGCGGCTGATGAACGGGTGGGTCACCCCAGGACTGTCCGTCGGCCCGGCGGCGCGCGTCCGACTGCACCACACGCCGGAACAGTTAGAAGCGATTCTCGTCCGACTGGCGGCGATGCCCCCGCTGCCCGCGGACTGGCAGCCCGACGATCCGGAACAGCGGCGGGCGTTTCAGCGGATCCGCGACCGGCGAGGTTCGTAACGGCGACCGTTTCCGAACCCGCTCTGTTCCGAGGGGACGACCGCGAATGACCGCGCGCAGCCCGATCCCGCTCAGTGCGGTCGCCATCCGACTCGACAGCCCGGAGTTCGGCATCGTTTCATCGTGGCCTTACGCGGACCCGTTCGTCGCCCGCATGTTACAAACCGACATCCCCAAAAGGCTGCAGTTCGGCGATTGCCAAGTTTGGGTGTACCGCGACCCGGAAGGTCAACTGGTAGGATTCGGTGTACTCGACGTTGATGAGTACTACAAAGTCTACACTTCGGCGAAGCCGCACCCCTATATTGTTTTGCTCGCCGTCAACCCGACGATTCGAAGTCTCGGCTACGGTACTACAATTGTCCGTCACCTGATCGGCGAGGCGGCGGTTCTGGCTTCCGACTCGTCACGGTGTTGTGGCAGGCTCTTCCTGGACGTGTACGTCGATAACGTCAAAGGGATCAATCTTTACGCCGCGTGCGGATTTGCGGTCGTTGAAGTCGAGCCGATCCCGGACCCCTTGGAGGGCGGCAAACTTTACTCGGTCATGTCGAGGCTCGTCACCGTCGAGCCGACCCGTGTCGGACAGTAGCCCCCGAATGCCGCGCGGAACCCACGGGGATTTCGCCCCGTGACCCCGGAACACCCCGACTTCACGTCCCGGCAACTCATCACGTACCTCGGCAACAAGCGGGCGTTGCTCGCGCCCATTGGCGCGGCGTTGGAGCGCGTCATGCGGCGGTTGGGGCGGGATCGGTTGCGCGTCCTCGACGCCTTCGCCGGGTCGGGGGTCGTGTCGCGGTACTTGAAGGCGTCGGCGGCGTACCTGGCGTGCAACGACCTCGAAGAGTACGCGGCCGTCGTCGGCCGGTGCTTCCTGGCGAACCGCAGTGGCGTCGATGAACCGGCGCTGCGGGTTCTGGTGGCGGAGTTGAACGCCCGGGTCGCGTCCGAGCGGATGCCGCCGGGGTTCCTTCAGGAGCTTTACGCGCCGCGGGACGACGCCAACATCGCGGCGGCGGAGCGCGTCTTTTACACCGCCGAGAACGCCCGCCGGCTCGACGACTACCGCCGGCTCATCGACCTGGCCCCGCCGGCGTTCCGCGACTTGCTCCTGGGGCCGCTGCTGGGGCTGGCGTCCGTCCACGCCAACACGGCGGGGGTGTTCAAGGGCTTCTACAAGGACCGCGCCACGGGGCTGGGCCGCTTCGGCGGGAGTGGGTCGGACGCGCTGGAGCGCATCCGCGGCCGCATCGAGTTGGCCGCGCCGGTGTTGAGCCGGTTCGAGTGCGAGGTGGACGTGTTCCGGGAAGACGCCAACGCCCTGGCCCGCCGCTTGAAGGGGCTGGACCTGGCGTACCTCGACCCGCCGTACAACCAGCACCCCTACGGGTCGAACTACTTCATGCTCAACCTGCTCGCCAAGTACGAGCGGCCGGCGGCGGTCAGCGCGGTG
>JAYUBA010000032.1:0-2801 GCA_043741075.1 Frigoriglobus sp. | reverse complement strand
CCGCCCACCGCTCGACGGGTTGACCGCGTTGACCGCCGCAGACGTGGTCGGCGTGGTTCTCGAGCGCAACCCGACACTCGACCAGATGCGGGCCACCGCCGCTGTTGCCGCCGCCCGCTTCCCGCAGGTCACGTCCCTCGACGACCCGACCCTCGCCTTCACGACCGCGCCGGGGTCGATCGGCTCGGCGAACGCCAGCTACGCCGCCCGCGTCGAGGTGAGCCAGAAGCTCCTGTACCCCGGCAAGCGCGGGCTGAAGGGGAGCGCGGCGAAGGCCGACGCGCTCGCCGCCGCCGAGGACGTCGAGGACGCGCGCCTCCAGTTGACCGAGGCCGCGCGGTCCGCCCTGGCCGACTACTACCTGGCGGTGAAGGCGACCGGAGTGGCCGAGGAGAACGCCAAGCGGCTGGGCGAGTTCAAGCAGAACGCCGAGACGCGGTACAAGACCGGGCAGGGGCAGCAACAGGATTTCCTTCTGGCGGACGTGGAGATCGCCCGCCAGGAGGAGCGGCTCGTGTCGCTCCGCCGCGCCCGCCTGGTGGCCGTGGCCCGGCTCAACACGCTCATGCACCTGCCGCCCGACGGCCCGCTCCCGCCACCGGCCGACGCGGAGCGAACCGCCCCACTGCCGGAGGCGACCCGACTGCGGGACGCCGCCCTCGGTCGCCCCGACGTGCGCGCGGCGGTCGCCCGAGTCGCGGCCGAGGACGCGACCCTCGCACTGGCGCTGAAGGAGTACAACCCGGACGTCGAGGTGATGGCCGCCTACGACGGGTTCTGGCAGGGGCCGGGCGGACCGCCGCTCCAGTGGCAGGTCGGGGCGCGGGTCAACCTGCCGGTGCGGTACGCCCGGCGGGGCGGGGCCGTGGACGAGGCGCGGGCGAAGGTGGCGCAGAAGCGGGCCGAACTCGCCCGACTGACCGACCGGATCAACTACGAGGTGCAGGAGGCGTTCGAGCGGGTGCGCGAGGCCGACGAGGTCGTCCGCCTGTACGAGACGAAGATCCTGCCGGCGGCCGAAGCGAACGTGAAGGAGGCCCGGACCGCCTACACGAACAACAAGATCCCGTTCCTGAACCTGATCGAGGCCCAGAAGAACCGGGCGACTCTCAAGGACCGGTACTACGAGGCGGTCGCCGAAGTCGCCCGTCGGCGCGCCGCCCTCGAACGGGCGGTCGGCGGGCCACTCCCGGTCCCCGGCCGGTGACCGCTACTTCTTGACCTTGCTCGCGTCCACGACGGCGCGCAAGTCGCACGGACTGGCGCATTCGTGAATCGGGGGACTTCGCGGCCGGCCCCGCCGGCCCGCGAGTCGCCCCCCGTACTCACCTCAGAGGGACTCCCATGCGCTCACTCATCCTCGCCGTCGGGGCCGCCGGCCTGACCCTGGTCGGGGCGACGGCCGCCTCGGCCCACCCGCCGGGCGGCCCGCCGGCCGGCAGGTACTACGGGAACGGCCAACACGACCTCCAGCCGCACTGGCACAAGACGTACACCCCCTACGGCCCGACCACCTGGTACGGGAACGGCCAGCACGACCTCCAGCCGCACGACCACTCGTTCACCCCGTGGGGCGGGGTCCGCAGTTACGGTTACACCCCGTTCGGCCCGACCAAGAGCTACAACGGGTTCCCAGGCGGGTACGGCGGCTACCCCGGCGGGTACGGCGGCGGGTACGGCGGGTATCCCGGCTCCGGCAGCTACTACGGCGGCTTCGGCGGTTCCTACCGCTGGTAGCCGGGCCGACCGAGGAGTCCGCATCAACGGCAACGGCCGGCCCGGTCACGGGCCGGCCGCTCTTTTTCTCTCCGCCCCGGCGGCGACTCCTCGTGGTGAAGTTCGCGTAAGCCCGAACCCGCACCGAGGTGCAGGGCCTCAACCGACCTTCACCACGAACGGCACGACGTGGACCCGACCCGCCCGTTTGAACTGGCCCCACCCCTTGTACAACCCCGCCGCCACGAAGTGCGCCTGGAACGAGACCACGTTCTTCGCGCCGTCCCCGCCGGCCGGGTGAGCGTGGACGTACTGCTTGGCGTCGGCGCTGACGACCACCAGGTGACCGGTCGCGCCCATGTACGGCTCCAGGTCGGTCACCGGCTTCCCCGCCGCGTCCGTCAGTTCAAACCGGACGGTGGCCTCCGCGCCGGGCGTTGCCCCGTCCACCGCGACGCGAGCGGTCAGCCCGTCGCCCGTCACGGTGCCCGGCACGTTGGGAACCAGCGGCGGCGCGGGCGGTGACTCGCCGCCCACCTTGACCTCGGTCGCCGCGACCGCCGCCGACCCGCCGACGGGCTGGTAGTCGGCGAACAGGTGATACGTGCCGCCGGCCGGGAAGGTGTGGCGGACCGTGATGGCGCCCGCCGCGTCCACGTCCGGGTGGAGGTGGGCGAACTGGTCCAGCCCGTCCCGGATCACCATCAGGTGAACCTTCTGGTCGTGAGCGACCGGGAACTCCTTGAGCATCGCGCCGCCCGCGCCGTGGATCATCAGTTTGAGCGTAGCGGGCTGCCCGGCGACGGGCGGAGACGGCTCGGTCGTCGCGAACAGGGCGGCCGTCCCGTGGCCGCCGTGTTGGCCCGTGTCGTCTTTTTGGTGCCCGGCGTGCGAGTCGCCGCCGGGCTTCGACGTGCAACCGATCAACAGGGCCGGCACGAGGGCCAGCATCACGGTCTTCATCGGTCGTTCCTCGCAGCAGGAGTTAAGGACTACCGGACAAAACCTGAACGTATGAAGATCACACAGGCGGCCAGTTGGCACCACCCGAGGTAGTTTCGCGCGTTCCGGTCGAGTCGCCGCCC
>JAYUBA010000031.1:0-9168 GCA_043741075.1 Frigoriglobus sp. | reverse complement strand
GGGGGGGTAGGTCTTCCCATCCACGCCGCGCGGGCCGCGCCCGGCTCCGGGCGGTCGCTGATGTGGCGGTCGAACGTGACCGCCTCGGCCGCGAGCCGGTCGAGGTGCGGCGTCCCGACCCAGTCGTTCCCGTACGCGCCCAGCCAACCCGCGGGGCACCCGTTCAGCGCGAAGACGATGACTTTCATACCTGACGGATTCTATTGGAAGGCCGCGGGTTCGCGGCGGGCTATCCGGGCGGGGCGGCGACGATAAGCTACCCGGGTCCGGATTCACACGGGGAGGTTCTTGTGCTCGGCCCGATCTTCACGCGGGAACTGGTGACCGTGCCCCGCCGCGGCGGGCACTTCCCGACGCGCGCCGCTATGATCGGCCTGCTCGGCATCCTCGGCATCACCACCTGGCAGGCCACCGTCGGCTTCGCCCGCGACGCCACGCTCGGCGAAACCGCCAGCTTCGGCCTGCTGCTGTTCCAGATCGTCGCCTTCGTGCAACTGCTGCTCACGCTGTTCTTCGCCGCGCTCTCCGCCGCGGGCGCGGTGTCGCAGGAAAAGGACCGGCGCACGTTCGTGCTGCTCCTGCTCACCGACATGCGCGACTACGAAATTGTACTGGGGAAGCTCGTCGGGGCGCTGCTCCCGATTCTCACGCTCCAACTCGTTTCCGCGCCGGTGCTGGCGATGCTGCTGCTACTCGGCGGCATCGACCCCGAACAGGTGTTCCAGGCGGTGCTGGTGCTGCTCGCGTCGGCGGTCGCGGCCGGGTCGCTCGGCGGGCTGGTCGCGCTCTGGCGCGAGAAGACGTACCAGGCGCTCGCGCTCTCGGTGCTGTTCCTCGTCCTCTACATTTGTCTCACGCAAGCGGTCGGCACGGTGGGGCCGGCGTTGAGCGCGAGTGTCAACTGGCCCACGGTTCAGGCGTGGCTCGACCCGTTCCTCGCGATGCAGACCGTGCTGGAGCCGCCCGCCGCCGGGTGGGGCGGACCGGCCCCCGCTTACGGCTTCCTGCTGGTGATGCTCGCGTGGTGCGCGGTGCTGAACGGCGTCGGCATCTGGAAGCTGCGGAAGTGGAACCCGAGCGGCGAGCCGATCATGCAGCGCGAGGTCGTGTCGGCGTCCGCCGACCCGGAGTCGGACGAGTCCATCGCCGCGGAGAAGCGGGCGAAGGCGCACGCCGCGCCGGGGCCGGCGCGGCAGGTGTGGGCGAACCCGATCATGTGGCGCGAGGTGCGCACCCTCGCCTACGGCCGCCGGCCCCTGCTGGTGAAGGTCGCGTTCGGGGTGGTGCTGGCGCTCATCCTGTACTTCGCGATCAGCGAGCTGAACCGGCCCGGCGGGCGGCCCGCGTTCGCCGCGGCCTATGGGCTGGTTCCCGTCGCCGTGCTGAGTCTGCTGCTGGTCGCGGCACAGGCGGTCACGTCGGTCACGTCGGAGCGCGACGGCGGCGCGCTCGACGTGCTGCTCGTGACCGACGTTTCGCCGAAGGAGTTCGTGTTCGGGAAGCTGCTCGGCGTGCTGTACAACTGCAAGGAGTACCTGATCCCGCCGCTGGCGCTAGGGGTGTTCTACGCGGTCCGCGGGGCGCTCACGCGCACCCCGCCGGAAGCCTCCGCGGGCGAGGTGCTGGCCGCGAACTTCGGCCCGCTCGTCGCGGTGTCGGGCGCGCTGGTGGTGCTGTTCGGGTTCGCGGTCACGCTCGGCCTGCACGTGTCGCTGCGCATCAGCCAGAGCCGGCTCGCCATCGCGCACACGCTCGGCACCGTCTTCTTCCTGTCCGTCGGCACGCTCATCAGCATCTACCTGATCGTCATCAACGGCGGCAGCTTCGGGAACCAGTGGGTGAGCTTCATCTCGTTCCTCATCCTTGGTATCGGCGGGCTGCTCTACGTGCTGAGTGCGGACCGGCCGTCGCCGGCGCTGAGCCTCGCGAGCGTGGTGTGCCCGCTGGCGATGTTCTACTGCGTGGTGAACATCCTCATCGCCCGCCCCGGCACGGACGAGTCGGCCGACCCGCTGGTGCCGTTCCTCGTCCTCGGGGCCGCGTTCGGGTTCGCCATCTACGCGATGCTGCTCCCGCTCGTCACCGAGTTCGACGTGTCCCTCGGCCGCACCGCGCAGCCGAACGAGTAGGACAGGCTTCCAGCCTGTCCGGATAATGACAGGCTGGAAGCCTGTCCTACAAAGAGCGAAACATACCCATGAAGCGGTTCGCACTCACCCTCGCACTCCTCGCGCTCGCGTCCCTCGCCCGCGCGGAGGAGCCGAAGTCGTTCCCGGCGGCGAAGCACAAGGGCGGCGAGCTGAAGTACATCGACAGGGTGCCGGTGCTGGTCGTAAAGGGCAAGCCGGCGGACATGGGCGAGCAGTTCGGGGTGCTCGCGATCGCGAACGGCCCGGACCTCGACGGGCTGCACAAGCAGTTCCTCAAGGACGCCGGGCAGGAGAAGCGCTACCCGCTCCTCGCGGCGATGTCCGGCGCGCTGAAGCCGGCCTTCCCGGCGCACCACGCGGCCGAAATCGAGGCCGCCGCGAAGGCGTCCGACCGCGAAGAATCGCTCCTGCTGTTCGCCAACACCGTCGCCGACCTCACGAGCGGGATGGGCTGCTCGACCGTCATCGTGGAGAAGGAGCGGAGCAAGACCGGCGGCCCGATCTTCGGCCGCAACTTCGACTGGATGCCCACCAAAGGCATCAACGAGCACACGCTGGTGGTGGTCTACAAGGGCGAAGGGAAGCGGGCGTTCGCCGCGGTGACGGTCGCCCTGATCGCGGGCGTGATTAGCGGCATGAACGACGCCGGTCTGTGCGTCACCATCAACGAAATCAGCATCAAGAAGAGCAAAGACAAGGCGGACTTCAACTGGAAGGGCACGCCGCTGTTGCTCGCGTTCCGCCGCGTCCTCGAAGAGTGCGGTACCGTGGCCGAAGCCGAGAAGTTGCTCCGCGACATGCCCCGCACGACGACCTGCTGCATGACGATCTGCGACAAGAGCGGCGGCGCCGTGTTCGAGATGACGCCGAAGAACGTGGAGGTGCGGACGCACGAGAACGGCGTGTGCTGCTGCACGAACCACTTCCGCACCGACAAGCTGTGCGTGGACAGCAAGTGCGCCCGGTACGACAAGCTGTCGCCGCTCCAGGCGAAGGACGCCCCGAAGCTGGGCGTGACGGACGTGTTCGCGGAACTGGACAAAGTTCACCAGGGGAAGCACACGCTGCAGTGCATGGTGTTCGAGCCGGGCGAGCGGGTGCTGCACCTCGCCTACGGGACCGGCCCGGCGACCAAGCTCCCGCCGGTGAAGTTGGAGTTGGGGAAGCTGTTCGACGAGAAGTGACCGTGGGCCTTGCCCTCTCCCCTTGCGAGAGAGGGTGGCGAGGCTTTGCGAGCCGGGTGAGGGGCAGGTTCGGCGCGCGAAGAGGCGTTCGCGTATTTCTCGTTGCTCGGCAACCCTCACCCGTCGGCGAAGCGCCGCCACCCTCTCCCGCAAGGGGAGAGGGCCAGAAGTTAATCGAACCACTCGTCCACGGCGTCGAACGCGGGCAAAGCGACGACGATCGTCTTCAGCCCGGCGGCGCTGACGACGCGGTGCCGGGTGCCGGGTTCGATCCACACCGTCGTGCCCGGTTCGAGGTCGTGCCAGTCGCCGTTCAACTCGATCTTGCCCGTTCCTTCCAGGATGTAGTACACCTCCGTGGTTCCCCGGTGGTAGTGCCGGGCGGAATCGGTGATCGCGGTGACGTGCAGCGAGCACGGCGCGCCGTCGGCGGCCGTAAGCGGGCGCGTGCTGACCCCGCACGGGCACGGCACGCTCGGCGCGTCCGCCAGCTTCCTCACCACGTACCCGACCGCCGTGTTCCGCATGGCTGCGCTCCGTTGGTGAAGCCAGCATACCCCGGCGGTCCGCCGGCTTCGAGAGGATCTCGCGTGCCGCGTCCCCTGCTCTGCTCCCTCTTTAGTCTCATGACCGTCGCCGGGGCCGGGTGCGGGTCCGAACCGCCGGCCGCCGCGAAGCCGGCGGAAGCGCCCACTAACGTCAACGCGACCGCGTTCGTGCCGGCCGCGTGCGGCACGATTACGGGGCTGGTCACCTGGGTCGGGCCGGTGCCGGACGTGACGCCGGTGGCCCACATCATCCCGCGCACGAACGGGGACGGCTACGACACGCGGTTGATCGTCCCGGCCAACGCGCCGCGCATCGACCGCTTCACCCGCGGGCTGGCGGGGGCCGTGGTGTTCCTCCGCGAAGTCGAAACGGCTCGCGCGCGGCCCTGGGACTTACCACCAGTGAGCGTCGAGTTCCGCGACTCGCAGATCGCGGTGATCCATGGCGACCGAACCGGCCGGACGGGGTTCGTCCGCCGCGGCGGGTCGGTGACGATGCAATCCACCGAACCGGTGTTCCACGTCCTGCGCGGGCGCGGCGCGGCGTTCTTCGCCCTCCCCTTCCCCGAACCGGACATGCCCCTCGCGCGCACGTTCGACGCCTGCGGGCGCGTCGCACTCTCCAGCGCCGCCGGGTTCTACTGGCAGTCGGCCGAGCTCTTCGTCTGCGACCACCCGTATTACGCGCTCACGGACGCGGACGGGCGGTTTCACTTCACGCAGGTTCCCGCCGGGCAATACGACCTCGTCGCGTGGCACCCGAACTGGGTCGTCGCGCGCACCGAGCGCAACCCGGAGAGCGGGCTGCCGAGCCGGCTGCACTACGCGCCGCCGCTCGAAAGCTCGCGCCCCGTCGGCGTGTCGGCGGGCCAAACGACACTCGCGAACCTCACGCTCCCGCAGTGATTCGGCGCGCGGGGGGTTGATCTGCGGGCGGTGGGGCGTCCATAGTAAGGGAGCTTCACCCGTAGCCCCGGTGCCGACCATGAACGCCGTGATCGCACTCGCCCTGCTCGCGCCCGCCGCAGCCCCGGCCCCGGAGCCGCCCGCGCCGGACGTGAAAGTCGTTGTGCGCACCGGGCTACAGTGGCTCGCCGCCCAACAAGCCGCAGACGGCCACTGGGAGGGGCGTGGCGGTCTTTTCCCGGCGAGGTTCACATCTACCGCTGGCATCGCCTTTCTGATGAACGGCAGCACCCCGAAAGCCGGGCCGTACGCCGCGAACCTCCGCAAAATCGTCGCGTGGATGGAGAAGAACAGCACCGACAACGGGTTGGCCGCGAGCGACGGCCCGAACGAACAGAGCCAGCACGTGCCCGGCCACGCTCAGGCAATGCTGTTTCTCGCGTGTGCGTACGATGTGGACGACGATAAGGATCGGTGCGAGCGCGTGGCCGCGCTTTTGAAGCGGGGCGTGGCGTTTCTCGCCGAGTACCGATCCAGCCGCGGCGGTTGGGGGTACGTTCACCCGCGGGACGGCAACGACGACGACAACTCGCAATGCACAACGGCGGCGCTCCAGGCCCTTCTGGCAACGGGCAGGGCGGGGATCGCTGTCCCGAAGGCGCTGACCGATGACGCCGTCCGCTACCTCGTCAAGTGTACCAAACCCGACGGCGCGATCAGTCACAGCCGCACCTCCGAATTCGGCGCGGGGAACACGGAGGGGCCGCCGCGCCTCGGCGCCCAAGCCGCATCGCTACTCCTCACTCATGACGGCCCCCGGCCCGGACAGCTCGCGGGGTGGGTGATGAGTGCAAACAGCACGAACGCGCCGCAACAACTCCAACTCCTCCGCAACGGGGGCGGTTACGCGATGCAGTACCAATACTATCTCGCGCGCGTCGCGTACGCGCTGGGCGAGAACGGTCACCGGAAACTCGACCCGAAAGCGCGCGACGAAAACGCTCTTCGCTGGCCTGCCCATCGCGTCAACCTGTTTAAAGCGCTGACGGAGGCGCAAGGCAAAGACGGGAGCTGGCCCGATCAGAACTTCGGCCCGGTGTACTCCACCGCGCTGGCGCTCATCATCCTCCAACTCGACAACGACTACCTCCCCGCGTTCTCGCGGTGAGAGGAGGAGACCCACCCCCGGCCCCTCCCTGAAGGGAGGGGAGCAAGACGTGTCGGCCGTGTCCTGCTCTCCTCCCTATCAGGGAGGGGCCGAGGGTGGGTCACCTCCGTCCCTTCGCGATTCCTTCAATTCCCTTGCTTTCCCCCCGCGCTCCGGGAAGAATAACGCCAGACATCAAGGATCAAATCCCGGCGCTCACGCCGGGCGGACCGAACCATGCACATCTACCCGGCGATCGACCTGCTGAACGGCCGCTGCGTGCGGCTGCGGCAGGGCGATTACGCGCGGGAAACCGTGTTCTCCGACGACCCGGCCGCGGTCGCCCGCAAGTGGGTCGAACTCGGTGCCGACCGCATCCACGTCGTCGATCTGGACGGCGCGAAGGCCGGCAAGCCGGTGAACGGTCCCGCGATCCGCAAGATCGTCGAAGCTGCCGGCGTGCCGGTGCAACTCGGCGGCGGTCTCCGCACCGATGCCGACCTCGCGGCCGTGTTCGACTGGGGCGTGCGCTGGGCCGTTCTCGGCACCCGCGCGCTGCAATCACCGGAGTGGGTGCGCGCGGCGGCGGAGCGCTCCCCGGACCGCATCGTCCTCGGCGTGGACGCGAAAGACGGGTTCGTCGCCACCGAGGGGTGGCTCGAAGTGTCGAAGGTGAAGGCGGTCGATCTGGCGAAGCAGGTCAGCGACGCGCCACTCGCCGCGGTGGTGTACACGGACATCGCCAAAGACGGGATGATGAGCGGACCGAACTTCGACGCGCTGGCGGAGATGCAAGCGGCGGTCCCGCTGCCGGTCATCGCGAGCGGCGGCGTCTGCACCCTGGAGCACGTGCGGCGGCTGATGGCGGGAGGGATTCCCGGCTGCATCATCGGCCGCGCGCTGTACGAAGGAAGTTTGGATCTCGCAGCCGCTCTCCAACTCAGTCGAAAGTCGTAAAGTCCCAAGTCGTAAAGTCGAAGACCTCTCCCGCTCTGGTCTTCGACTTTACGACTTTCGACCTGAAGACCTTCGACCTAATCGAAGGGGTTCACGTCATGGCCGTCAAGCATCTGGTGGAGAACGTCCGGGACATTGCACTCGTCGGGCACCGCGCCGCGGGCAAAACGAGCCTGGCCGATGCCCTGCTGTTCGAGGCCCACGCGGTCGATCGCATGGGCAGCGTGGACGACGGCACCTCGGTCGGCGACTCCGACGACGAGGAGCACAAGCACCACTTCTCCATCGACACGCACGTCCTCCACGCCGACCACGACGGCAAGCACCTGAACATCCTCGACGCCCCCGGCTCGCCCGACTTCATCGGCGCGGCGCTCGAAGCCCTCTCCGCCGTCGAGACGGCCGTGGTCGTGGTGTCCGCGGTCAACGGCGTGGAGATGAACACCCGCCGCATGTTCCAGGAGGCGACGACGCTCGGCCTGTCGCGCGCCATCGTCATCAACAAACTGGACGCCGACAACATCGACCTGCCGGCCCTGGTGACGAGCATCCAGGAGGCGTTCGGGAAGAACTGCGTGCTGTTCAACGTGCCGGACCGCCTCGGCGGCGGGATGCGCGAGATCCACTGCCTGCTCGACCCGCGGCAGATCCTCCCGCCGTCGTGCCCGGTGGACGCGCCGGCCGCGCGCAGCCAACTCATCGAAGCGGTGGTCGAGGCCGACGAGGCGCTCCTGGAGAAGTACCTCACTGAGGGCAAGGTGACGCTCGCCGAACTGGAAGCGGACATCACCCGCGCGCTGGACGCGGGCACGCTCGTACCGATCTTCTGCGTGTCCGCGAAGAAGGACAAGGGCGTGAAGGAACTGCTCGACGCGCTCAGCCGCTACGGCCTCTCCCCGTCGTTCGCCAGCAAGCGCCTCGAAGGCTTGCAAGTCGGCGTCAACGGCTCGACGCACCAACTCCAGCCGACCGAACAGGAAGAGTTCGTCGCGCAGGTGTTCAAGGTGGTGAACGACAAGTTCGTCGGGCACCTGAGCTTCGTTCGCGTGCTGGCCGGGAAGCTTCAACACAACCACAACGTCGTCAACCTGCGCAACGGGCAGACGCTCCGCGTCGGGCACCTCCTCGAAGCGCAGGGCAAGACGACGGCGCTGGTTCACGAGGCCGGGCCGGGGGACATCGTCGCCATCGCGAAGGTCGAGGGGCTGGAGATCGGCGACACGATCGCGTACACGAGTCACGCGCCGAAGATGCCGATGCCGCACTTCCCGACCCCGATGTTCGGGCTGGCGATCGAGCCGAAGACCCGCGGCGACGAGCAGAAGATTTCCGTCGGGCTGCACAAGCTCGCGGCCGAAGACCCGACCGTGAAGGTGACGCACGACGCCCAGACGCACGAGCTGGTCATCAGCGGCGTCAGCCAACTGCACCTGGACATCATCCGCGAGCGGCTGAAGGCCCGGTTCGGGGTGGACGTGAACACCAAGGAACCGAAGATCCCGTACCGCGAGACCATCAACGGTGAAGCCGCGGGCGAGCACAAGCACAAGAAGCAGACCGGGGGCCGCGGGCAGTTCGCCGAGGTCCACCTGCGCATCTACCCGCTGTCGCGCGAGATCAAGACGCAGGAGCAGTGCGAGGCCGAGTTCGCCAACAAGAGCCGGTTCGAGAAGCTGCGGAGCTGCCACTACGACCCGGCGTACAACTTCGCGTTCCTCGACCACATCGTCGGCGGCACGATCCCGACCAACTTCGTCCCGGCCGTCGAGAAGGGGTGCAAGGAGATGCTCGACCGCGGCGTGCTGGCCGGGTACCGCGTCCAGGACTGCGCCGTGGAGGTTCACTTCGGCAAGTACCACGACGTGGACTCGTCGGAGGCCGCGTTCAAGACGGCCGCGCGGCTCGCGTTCAAGAAGGCGTTCCTCGCCGCCCGGCCGTCGCTTCTGGAACCGATCGTGAAGCTGGAGATCACGGTTCCGAGCAAGTTCACCGGGGCCATCCTCGGCGACCTGCCCACGAAGCGCGCGCACGTCGAGAACCAGGACAGCCTGCCCGGCGACATGACGGTGATCTACGCCCGCGCGCCGCTGGCCGAGGTCGCCCGGTACGCGGCGCACCTCGGCGGCATGACGCAGGGGCAAGGCTCCTACGCGATGGAACTGAGCCACTACGAGATGGTGCCGCCGGCCGTGCAGCAGCAGATCGTCAGCAAGGCGACCCTCAAGGATGACGAGGACGAGTGAGGCGAATTCCTACAGAAACCAGGGTCTCACGAC
>JAYUBA010000030.1:0-2803 GCA_043741075.1 Frigoriglobus sp. | reverse complement strand
GGATGTACAGCCTGTTCGGCTCGCCCACGGGGGACTCGTACTTGATCGGCTTGCCGTCCTTCAGGCGCGGGTTGGTTGGCTTCACCCGGACGTACCCGGAGGGCGTGCCGTCCGCGTTGGAGAACGGGAAGCACAAGCACGGCCCGAGGACGGTCGCGGGGTGTTCCCAGCGGAGCAACTTCGCCACGGCGGCCGGGTCGGACTCGGTGTAGAACCCGCACTTGGCGATCTGTTCATCCGACAGACCGGACGCGTGAAGGTCCGCCTGGTGATGGGCGTGTAGTGCTTGACTTTCAGTATGTAGAGACACTACCATAGTGCGATCCTGTTGAGTTTCGAGTGTGTGAGGTTGCCGCAGAAGGCCGGGGCGCTACCCACGGCATTCGTGCGTTTGCAGGTACGACTAGATGCCCATTGCGGCCAACTTGCGGACGGCCGCACCGGCGTCCTTGGAGCGGGCGGCGGGGGAGCGGATGTCCGCCACGGGCGCGGCGGGCGGGCCGTTGAGCGCGCTCAGGAAGTTGGCGAGCGCGCCCTCGGTGACGAACAGCGCGCAGCCCATCCGGACGGCGTGGAGCTTCACCAGCGTGCCGCCCACCGTCACGCCCTTGTGAACCCACCTGGCGACCGTTGAGGGGTTGCAGTGGGCACCGTTGCGGCCGGGTAAGCGGCGGGCGGCGGCGCTCAAGGTCATGGCCGTCGTGTCGAGCATGGGGATTCCTCATGTGGTGGTTCGCTGCCGTGTGCAGCGTTTCCACTACTCCCCCCTGTGCATCTCGTGCGTGCGCTGTCCCGCGCGCTTTTCGCGGAGTCCCGCGACTACGGCCCGATCCCCCGCAAGTGCATGCGCGTTCAGTAGTTCGGCCAACGAAAAGACCCACGGGTTTTCTCCCGTGGGTCGGTGTGGCGTCGGAATTCTTCTGCGGCTAGCCGAGTTCGGCCGCGACCCGCGCGGCGAGCAGGTGGTCGCGCTCGGCGTACACCTGGGTGACATCCGCCTTGCTGTGCCCGAGGGCGACCTGTGCGCCTTCCAGGCCGAACAGCCGGCGGGCCTCGGACGCGTAGGTGTGCCGGATCATGTTCGGGAACCACGGCGAGATACCCGCCTTCAGACAGGCCCGCGTCACGGCCCGCCGGTAGCCGCATGACGTGTACGCCGTGCCGTCCGCCGTCCGGAACACCGGCCCCTTCGGATCGGTGGGCGCGCACTCCTCCACCAGCTTCTTGCCGCGCGGGCCGATGGCGATGGTCCGGCCCTTCCCGCGCCACGTCCCCTTGTGCGCGGGCGGGGTGTAGCACCAGGTGGTGGAGGACGTGTCGATGTTCGTCACGCAGAGGATCACGGCTTCCCCCGGCCGACAGCCAGTGAACCTCTGGAACAGGATCAGCCCGCGCACGCCACGCGGAACCAGGGGCAGCACGAGGTCGATGTTGGCGTCCGCGACCGGTGCCACGGGTTCCGGGTCGGTGGCTTTGCTCCGCCCGCGCTGAAGACCCTGTACGCTCTTCAGCCCGGCCAGCACGTCGGGGGGTACGAGTTCTTCGGATACGCCCCACTTGAAGATCGACCGCACGGCCATGACGCCGGCGTTGACGCTCCTCCGGCACCAGCCGAGTTCGACCATGCGCGACCGCAGCATCTTGAGCGCGATCGGGCCGAACTCGCTCACGGGGGTGAACGCGAACAGTTCCTTCAACGGCTTCGCCGCGAACTTGAACCCCCCGATGGACGACGTGGGCTTCCCGTCGGGGTGCCGATAGTGCTGGTCCGCGTGCCCGAGGAACCTGACCAGCAGTTCCGCAACCGTGAGGTCGGTCGCGCTCGGGCCGGTGATCGCGGTGACGGTGTTGGTGCCGATGGCCTGGATGCGGCGGGCGTACTCAGCTTTCGATTCGGGGGTATTGTGCTTCCCCAGGTAGACGGACTTCCTCTCGCCGGTGGCGAGAGTGATCCTCACGACGGCCTGACCGCTGGCTTTGTGGAGTTTGTAGGACGGAACTGCGTTCTTTGGACGTGGCACGGTGCGACACTCCGGTATTGGCGTAGACTACGCCGATTCCCAGGGCTTTCGTGTCGCACTCCCGACCGTCGGGAGGTAAGCTAACTGCTTCAACAACAAGGACTTCTGACGAGTGGAGGTGAAGGGAGTCGAACCCATGACCTCTTGAATGCCATTCAAGCGCTCTACCAACTGAGCTACACCCCCTCGGTAGAAGTAAACTAGCGGCGGCCCCACGGGGTGTCAACCCTTCCCCTTCGACGAGGAGTCTTCCCATGACCGCCGGACGCGTCGCGACCGTGACCCCGGTGTCCGAGGAGGCCGCGACCGGCAAGGTCGCCGCGGTCTTCGCCGACATCCGGGCGACCAAGAACATCCCCTTCGTGCCGAACCTGTGGCGGGTGCTGGCGACCAACCCGGACCACCTGGAACTGGTGTGGACGCGTCTGAAGGCGGTCATGCACCCGGAGGCGTGCGGGCGCGCGTCGAAGCTCGACCCGCTGACGCGCGAAATCATCGCGCTGGCGGTGAGCGCCACCAACGGCTGCGCGTACTGCGTGAACTCGCACACGGCCGCGGTCCGCAAGCTCGGCCTCGACGTGGAAGCGCTCGGCGAGGTGATGGCCGTCGTCGGGCTGTTCAACAGCACCAACGCCCTCGCCGACGGCTACCAGGTGGAACCGGACATCCTCCCGCCGGTGGATTGAAGGAGGTATCGGCTTGATACGTTCTCGTCAGGGCGACCGGTGTTGTCAGGCCCACCCCGTCGCTGACGCTCCGGGTTCGCCTTGTGTCGGGGCGAA
>JAYUBA010000029.1:0-2805 GCA_043741075.1 Frigoriglobus sp. | reverse complement strand
TAAGTTTCGCCCGGCGGAGATTCAATAGTAAACCGGGCAAACTACGCAGTTTTCACGCTTCCGGTGTTCGGGGCAGGCTGGGGGCTGCGTGCCACCCGGCGGCCACTCCGACTGGGAAAGATGGGCGAATGAGACCTATCGTAGCAGTCGGGTCGAATCCTCTCTCCCGGCGGGTGCGGCTCCCGGGCGATCGCAGCACTGACCCACGCCCCGGCCCGCGCCGTCGGGTATACTGGCAACCGCTGCCACGACGCGCACCACAGTTCCAGGAGGGGACCGATGGCCGACACTTCCCCACACTCCACGCCCACATTGCCGCCCGGTCCGATCCCGCCCTCGACGGAGGTCTTGCCGCCTGCCGCCCTGCCCGCGGTGGTCCGCCTCACGGTGGCGGCCCTGGGGTTGAGCCTGCTGGCCGTCGTCGTCGGCCTGGTCGCCGGTGAGAACGGACCTGGGCCGTCGGGGACCGTGCGCCTCGTCGCCGTGGCGGTGGCCGCAGTGGTCGCCGGGGGCGCGCTGAGCCTCCGCCCGGACTCGCCGCTCGTCTGGCTGCTGGCGGCCCTCACGGCCGCGGCCAACAGCTTCGGCTTCCCGGACCACTGGGACTCGGGCCAGATGCTGATGCGCGTGGTGGCCGGGGCGGGGTTCGTCGGCGCGGGCCTGATGGCGGTGACGCGGGTCCAACGCCGCACGCTGATTCTGGGGTTCGTCGCGTTCCACTTCTCGTCGCTCCTGGTGGCGACGACCTGGCCCGACTCGACGCCGTGGATCACGAACCAACTCGGCCAGCGGTTCTACCTGCCGTTCATGCAGTTCACGTACCTGCGCAACGCCTACCACTTTTACTCGCCCGAACCCGGCCCGGCGTCGCACCTGTTCGCGCTGTTGACCTACGAGTTGGACGAGATCGACCCGGCGACCGGGAAGCCGAAGACCCTGCACGAGTGGGTCACCCTGCCCCGCCGCGACACGCAGTGGAAGGACCCGCTCGGCCAGACGTACTACCGCCGGCTGTCGCTGACCGAGAACGCCGTCCGCGCGACGACCGACCTGGGCAACAACTCGGACGAGCGGGCGCAAGTCAACCGCCGCCGCCAGGACGTCGCGCTCGGGGCGCTGCCGGGGGTGAAGCGGATCGAGCACCCGCCGTCGAATTACGAGGTCGAATTCCGCTGGTACGCCCAGCCGCAGGCCGACGTGACCCGGTTCCTGCTGCCGTCGTTCACGAAGCACCTGGCCGTCGAGTTCACGTCGCCGGGGTTCAAGGTCGTCAACGTCAAGCTGTACCGGGCCGAGCACCGCATCGTGACGACGCAGTACTTCGTGACGCAGAAGCTCAGCCCGTTCCACCCGACGCTGTACCGCGTGTACTTCCTGGGCGATTACACGAGTGAGGGGCAACTCGTGGACCCGCAAGACCCGATGCTGTACTGGCTGATCCCGATCCTGCCGCGGGGCGGCAAGCTGAAGTTGGACGAGCCGGGGCCGGAGCAGTTCAAAGACCTGCTGACCGAGCACGCCGGGTACGAGTTCCCCTGGAGCCAGTTGCGCCCATGAGCCAGCCCACCCCTTCCGCCCCAACGCCCCGCCGCGACCCGACCGCGGGGACGCGCTACCTGAGCTTCTTCTTCGCCCCGGCCGACCCGACGACGATGGCGTTCGTCCGCATCGTCGTCGGCAGCCTGATCGTGTACACGCACCTGGCGTACTCGTTCGACCTGTCCAACTTCTTCGGCAAGGACGCCTGGTACTCGCTCGCCAACGCGGAGCGGGAGCGGAAGGAGTTGCCGCACTTCGTCGCCCCGGCCGGGTGGGAAGACCCCTACGAGCCGGCCCGGGCCGCGCAAATTCCGGAGGCCCCGTACCGCCGCAAGGCGATCATGGCCTACGTCCGCGCCCACCTCGGGCCGACCGCCACGCCCGCCGAACTCGACGCCAAGCTGGCCTACCTGGAACGCCTCCAGGCCGTCGAGATCGACCAGATTCGCCGGCGGACGGTCGGCGGCAACTTCACCTTCCAGGGCCTCGCGTACATCGACGGCCTGGCGGCCGACCCGACCGACCGCGCGAACCAACTCGCCGTCCTCGTGGACGAGAGCCGCCGCGCGGCGATGGCCAAGACGCGAATCCCCGACCTGCCGATCTCCGTCAGCCCGGACGCCGTCGGCCTGATGTCGCCGGCCGAGCGCGCGACCTTCGCCCGCGAAGCCGAGGCGTACTACGGCACGATCCCCGCCGACCCGACCGACAAGTCGTACGTCTTGAAGCACCTCGCCGAGATGGACTACGGCCAGCGGCAGGCGTGGGTCGTGTTGTTGAAGCGGCTCGTCCGGTTGGAATACGCCGAGCGCGAGAAGCAGATCGAGTACTTCGAGTACTGGAACGTCGATCCGGCGATCGTGCTGCGGGCCGGGTCGCCGGTCTTCTCGATCTGGTTCCACATGACCGACCCGACCGAGATGCGAGTCGCCCACTGCGCCATGCTCCTCGTCTTCACGATGTTCACGGCCGGCCTGTTCACGCGAGTCACGTCGGTGCTGACCTGGCTGGCCGTGCTGTGCTACATCCACCGCTGCCAGCAGGTGCTCTTCGGCATGGACACGATGATGAACGTCGTGCTCATCTACCTGATGATCTCGGACTGCGGCGCGGCCATGTCCCTGGACCGGCTTCTCAACCGCTACCGCGCCGCGCGGCTGAGCCTGCGCCGCACCGGCACCCTCGACGCGGCGACCCTGGCGTACCTGCACGCCCCGCCGCTGTCCGTGGCCACCGGGTTCGCCCAGCGGCTCTTGCAGATGCACT
>JAYUBA010000028.1:0-2808 GCA_043741075.1 Frigoriglobus sp. | reverse complement strand
GGTTTGCAGAGTTCAAGGGTTCAAAAAGGGGCGATTTCAGAAGGCTCAACTGTTGAAAATCCTTGTTCTCCAGGCGTTTTTATAGTGCGCACGCCCTGCCCGATGCCGAGAGCCGCGCGGTACGCGAAGATGGTCGTTGCACGGCGTGAGGCGCCTGTGCCCGCGGCCCGGAGGTGAGATCATGCCCACCCTTCAACTCCTGAGCGGCCCGCGGGCGGGCGAGCGGTTGCCCGTACTGGGGGACCGGTTCGTCCTCGGCCGCTCCGCCGAGTGCGACGCGATCATCAACGACGCGCTGGCCGGCATCCAGCCGCTCCGCGCCGACAGCGTCAGCCGGCGGCACGCCCGGCTCGTCCTGACCGGCGGGCTTTGGTACATCGAGGACGGGAACGGGCACGGGCGCGCGAGCCGCAACGGCACCTACGTGAACGACCAGCGGGTGCCGGTGCCGGGCCGCGTGCGCCTCCGGGACCAGGACCGCGTCCGCATCTGCGACGTGCGGTTCACGTTCCACCTGGATCCCGAAAGCACGTTCGCCGTCGAAGCGTCCGTCGGCCACGCGGACAGCGGCCCGTGCCTGGACGCGCAACCGGCGGACCGGCTCCGCGTCCTCCTCGCCATCAGCGCCGCCCTGCGCGGCACCCTGGACATCGACGCCGTTCTGGACCGCACCCTGGAGCACCTGTTCCTGATGTTCCCGCAGGCCGAGCGCGGGCTGGTCGTGTTCCGGGAGGACGCGGCCGGCCCGCCCGTCGTGCGCGCGATCCGGACCCCGCGCGGCGACCCGGCGGACCCGCGGTTCAGCACCAGCGTCGTCCGCCGCTGCCTGGAGAGCGTGGAAGCGGTCCTCGGCAACGACCTGCCCGCACAGTTCCCCGATAGCGCGAGCGTCGGCGGGTTGCTCGTCCGCTCGCTCATGTGCGCCCCGCTATGGACCTCGGAAGGGCGGGCGCTCGGCGCGATCCAACTGGACACGCGGGCCGACGATCGGAAGTTCACCCCGGAGGATTTACACCTGTTGCTGGGGGTCGCCAGTCAGGCGTCGATCGCGCTCAGCAACGCCCGCCTGCACCGCGAGTCGCTGATCGTTCAGCGGCGCACGCGCGACCTGGAAGTGGCGCAACAGGTGCAGCGCGCGCTCCTGCCCCACGCGCTCCCGGACGTTCCGGGGTATCGGTTCTTCGCGCACTACCAGGCGGCGCAGGAGGTCGGCGGGGACTACTACGACTTCGTCCCGCTGCCCGACGGCCGGACGGCCGTGCTGCTGGGCGACGTGGCCGGGCACGGGGTGGCGGCGGCGCTGGTGATGGCGAAGTTCGGCGTCGAGGCCCGCGTGTGCCTGGAGGCGGAACCGGACCCGGCGGTCGCGGTGACCCGGCTGAACGTGCAGATGATGCGCGCGGCCATGCCCGAGAAGTTCGTGACGCTGGCCCTCGCGGTACTCGACCCGGTGGCGCACACGGTCGCGGTGGTGAACGCCGGGCACCCGTCGCCGCTGCTACTCCGCGCGTGCGGGGCGGTGGAGGAGGTGGCCCCGGCCGAGTACGCCGGGCTGCCCATCGGCATCGCCGCCGGCGACCCGTACCCGTGCCGCTCCGTGCGGCTGGAACCGGGCGACCGGCTGCTGCTGTTCAGCGACGGGGTCAGCGACGCGCTGGGCGGGAACGAGCAGTTCTTCGGCGCGGACGGCATCCGGGCCGCCATCGGGGCCGCGGGCAGTTGCCCGCGCGCGACCGGGGAACACCTGGTCCGCGCGGTCGCGCGGCACGCCGCCGGGTGCGACCCGAACGACGACATCACCGTGGTGTGCTTCGGGCGCACGGCCGACTGACGCGGCGGGTCAGGCGTCGTCCCCGAACAAGCTCGGTTGACTCACCGCCGCCGGCTCGGCCACGCGGACGGCGGTAGTCTCCTTCAGCATCGCGGCCAGCCGGCGGGCGTTCTCGACGGCCTGCGTCCCGACGCAGTTGTTGAAGAAGACCAGTGCCTCGTCCGCGCGGCCCGATTCGGCGACCGCTTTCAGGGCGTCGGCCCACTCGCGCAGCGTCTCGTCGGGGTAGTCGTAGGCGTAACGTAGCTTCCCGTCCTTGTACCAGTTGTCGGCATTCTGCGAATGCAGCCGGGCGTAGACGCGGCGGTTCGCGACCCGCAGCCCGCGCGGGAACAGTGTGGGCACGTCCGGCACGCCGACGCTCACCAAATCCAGCCCGACGTGCTCCATCCACTCGCGCAGGTTCGACGCGTCCCACGACTTGTGTCGGAACTCCACCGCGACCCGGTGCGGCGCGAGCGCCGCGCCGACCCGCGTGAGCCACGCGCGGTTGTCGGCAGTGTTACGGAACGATTCGGGCACCTGGAAGATCAGACCGAGCAGCTTACCCGCAGCGGTCATGTGGTCGGCGGCGAGTTTGAACGCGGGCAGGTCATCGGCGCTGCGGTCGTGGCTGACGGACTTCGGCACCTTGAGGGTGAACCCGAAGCCGGCGGGCGCGCGGCGGGCCATCTTCGCGACCTGCTCGCGGGTCGGCGGGCGGTAGAACGACGAGTTGATTTCGACGGCCGCGAACTGCGTGGCGTAGTACGGCAGCATGTCGTTCTGGGTGGTGCCGCGCAGGTAGAACCCGCCGACCCACGCGGGGTACGCGTACCCGGCCGTGCCGATGCGGAGGAGCATGTGCGTGTGATTTCGGGTCGGGCGAAGGTGATGTATTCTACCCGCCGCGTTACCACGCGCAGAACTCAGTCGTCGCCATTTCGCCACGCTTGCGGTACGATGCAATAGCAACCCCGTGACCCGCGAGCAAGCCG
>JAYUBA010000027.1:0-2809 GCA_043741075.1 Frigoriglobus sp. | reverse complement strand
GTGGCGATGGATGCCGTCGGCTTCGAGTACGCGTTCACATCCGGGGTGCATCTGTTCTTCGAGCGGCCGGACGGCAAGCCGAGCGAAGGCGTTCACCTGCTCTTCGCCGGCGAGAAGGTGAAGCCGACCGACCCTGTACCCTGTCCCGAGATGAGCGAGAGCGTGCGCGGGGCCGCCTTCCAGGTGTTGACCCTGGAAGCGCTGGTGCGGATGAAGCTCGTCGCGTTCCGGCGTAAGGATCAGGTGCATCTGCAAGACATGATTCGGCTCGGCCTCCTCGACGCGACGTGGCCGGAGAAGTACCCCGACGTGCTCGCGGAGAGATTGCGGGAGATTCTGGCCGATCCCGACGGGTGACCGGCGAATACCACCTGTGCGCGGCGGTTCGCGGTGGCGGCGGGCCGACCGCGCGTTACACTCAATGCGTTCCCGCCACGTCACCGGAGTCGTCCATGTTCCAGCGCATCTCGAACGGTTTCGCCCTCGCGGGCAGCACCTGGCGCGTCCTCATCAAGGACAAGCACCTGCTCGCGTTCCCGATCGTGAGCGGGTTCTTCTTCCTGCTCGTGGTCGCCAGCTTCGCCGTGCCGCTGGCGACCCTCGTGGACTGGAACCAGGTCCAGCAGCAGATGCAGAAGAACAACAACAAGCCGCCGGTGTGGACGTACGCGGTCGCGTTCGCGTTCTACTTCTGCACGTACTTCGTCATCATCTTCTGCAACTCGGCGCTCATCAGCTGCGCCCTCCTCCGCTTCAACGGCGAGTCGCCCACCCTGGCCGACGGGTTCCGCACGGCGATGGCCCGGCTGCCGCAGATCTTCGCGTGGGCGCTCGTGTCGGCGACGGTCGGCGTGCTGCTGAGGGTGGTCGAGAACGTTCACGAGAAGGTGGGCGAGTTCGTCGCGTCGCTGCTCGGCACCGCGTGGTCGGTGATGACGTTCTTCGTCGTGCCGGTTCTCGTCGTCGAGAAGACCGGCCCGGTGGCGGCGGTCGGCCGATCGCTGTCGCTGCTCAAGAAGACGTGGGGCGAAGCGCTGGTCGGGCACATGGGGCTGAACTTCGTCATGTTCCTGCTCGCGATCCCGATCCTCCTCCTCATGATCGCGGGCGGCGTGATGATCGCTTACGGCATGGCCGTGCCGGGCGTGGCGCTGCTGGTCGTGGCCGGGATCGCGTTCCTGATGCACATGGCCGTCGGCGCGGCCCTGCACACCATCTTCCTCGCCGCCCTATACCAGTACGCGGCCCAAGACCGCGTACCGGAGGGCTTCGACCGGAACGTGATGGCATCCGCGTTCGGCCGCTCGTAATAGTGTTCAGTGTTCAGTAAAAGCCAGAAGACCAGGGGCCACTTCGCTCCTGGTCTTCTGGCTTTTACTGAACACTGAACTCTGAACTCTGAACACTCCGTCAATACCGCGTTTCCAGGCCGATGATAAGCCCCTGCGTCCAGAAGTCGGAGCGGGTGAACAGCCGCGACGGGCGGTCGGCCCCGTACACCGGGGCGGTTCCGCTCACGAGCGGCACCTGCGCCGGGTTCAGCGTGCGGTCGATCTGGTCGCCCGGCCGCACCGCGTCGCTCAGGTAGATGAAGCTGTACCCGACGAACAGCCGGCCCGCGTCGCCGATGCGGAACCCGAACTTCACCGTGCCCTCCGGCACCACCGCGAACACGCCGTTGGCGGTGCGGCCGGCGCTCGACGGTTGCACGTAGATGCCGCTCCCGCCGTACGCGCGCGTCACCGACGTTTGGAGAATCGACATCCCTTCGTTCTTCACAACCTCGTAGGTCTGGCCAAACGCGACCTTCGCCGTCATCTCGCAGAACACCACCCCGCGGCGCATGTCGGTGTGCAGGCCGAGTTGCCCGCCGTGGAACCGGTTGTGCGCGTCGAACTGGTCCGCGGTGCGGAACACCCCGGCGTCCGGCGTGTAGCGGAGTTGCGTCTGCTCGATCCGCAGCCCCTCGTGAACCTGGAAGTACCGCCAGCCGAGCAGCGCGTTGACCTTCACGTGCTTCTCGTCCAGCACGTTGGCGACGGTGTTCACCTCCCACCCCTGCACCCGCACGGAGGTGGACGCGACGAGGGCGGAGTCGGACACCCCCGGCCGCGCGAGGGTGAGAATTTCGCTCGCGCCGGTCGTCGCGTTCGTGTACGGCAGGCCGAAGCTTTGAACGCCGCCGAAGTTGCGGACGTTCTGGCGGAACGTGCGGGTTCCGAGGAAGAGGTACACGGCTTCGAGGCCCACCGTTTCGTCCGTGGTGATCGCGGAGCCGAGGGTGAACCGCCCGCCGGCGCTCGGCTGCGAGCCGAGCGCGTGCCCGCCGGCGAGTAACCGCGTGTCGTTCGTGCCGGGCAGCGGCGGCAGACCGGAGCGGGTGCCGAACACGAGCACCGGAACGGGTTGCCGCGTCGGCCACCAGTAGAGCAGTTGGAAGTCGTCCCAGCCCGGTCCGAGCGGCCCGTGGACGCGCTCCGGTGGAATGGACTTTATCGGCGGAAGGGCGGGCGCATCGACCACCGCGGGTCCGACCGGCTGGAGCGGTTGCGACACGTCCTTCCCGCCCGGAAGCGCGACCGGATCGCCGATCCCGACCGGCAGCGGGTTCGCCACCACCTGACCGGGCGGCAGCGGCGCGGGCGGGGGCAGCGGCGGCGCGACGGGCGTCGGCTGCGCGCGTAACCCGCCCGTTACGAATGCGAAGGCGATCACGGCGAGAACCGTGCGCATACGCGAACTCCTTCACGGCATTCTGAGATGGCCGCTGTATGCCGAAGCGCGAAGGACGTGTCCAGATGAACCCCGC
>JAYUBA010000026.1:0-2812 GCA_043741075.1 Frigoriglobus sp. | reverse complement strand
GGAAGACGCCGAACCGCTGCATCCAGGCGTGCGGTAGGTAGGCGTCGAGCGACGCGTCGTACATCGCCGCGACCATCTCGGCGACGGCCTTCTTGGCGTCCGGGCCGGTGACGACCGCGGTGAACGTCTCCTTCGCGCCCGGCTCGAGCTTGTTAACGAACCGCTCCCACTTCACGGTCAGGTTCTTGTTCGTCCACGGCACGTCGATGTGCCGGCTCGTCAGGTACGCGCGGTTCTCGCGCACCTGCGTGACGCGGACGGTGAACCCGCCGCGCATGTCCTCCTTAACGGGCACCTTCAGGACGTGTTGCGTCGCGTTCTTCTCGGTCCAGAACGCTTGCAGAATCTTACCGCGATGCTCGACTTCCACATAGGCGCGGGCGGCGGCGTACCCGCTGCCCCAGAGCATCGTGAACTCTTCGCCTACCTCCACCGCCCACTTCGGCGAGTTGACGACGTTCGGCACCTTCACGTTGAACGTGTCCGCGGTCGGGTTCAGCATGGTGAACTGGTACTTCGCGGTCACCTTCTTGCCGAACGCGTCGGTCGTCTCCAGCACCGCGCGATAGATGCCGGCGGTCAGCTTGGTCTTGAGGTCGGCCTTCCCGTTGCCGTTGGTGGCGAAGTCGGTGGTGAACACCGCGTCGCCGAGTTCCCAGCTATTCGGCTTGCTGGCGTCCGGAAGCGGTTCGTCGGTGGCCGCGGCACCGGCGCGGAACCGCGGCCGGTACTCCCCGGTGATGTCCGGGCGGGCGACCTTCTCCGGTTGCTTCAGCGCGTGAATCTTCAGCGTGCCCTTCGCGGCCTGGCCCTCGCCGTCGAGGGTGGTCGTGGTGATGGCGAAAGTCGTTTCTTTGTCCTGCGTGAGCCACGCGTCGGAACCCACGGTCGCGCGGAGGGCCACGTAGCCGACGTTTACGCTCTTGCTCGCGGAGCGGGTTTCGCCGGTGGTGTCGGTCACGTCGGCGGTCACGACGTACCGGAACGACGGCTCATCCTTCTCCGGCACGCTCAGGTCGGGCTTCGCGACGAACGCGATGACAAAACTGCCGTCCTGCTCACTGGTTACAACGCCGTGAGCGATCTCCTGCGCCGGCCGGGTCGGCACCGGCCGCCACCAACAGTACTCGAAGAACCAGTCGGGGTAGCGGACTTCGCGGGTGACGCGGAAGGTGACCTTCGCCCCGCCGACGGGCACGCCGTTGTACTGCGTCGCCTTACCGGGCACCTTGATGGTGTCGTTCAGCTTGCCGGCCTCCTTCGGGGCGTCCACTTCCACCTTGAACTTCGGCCGCTTGTACTCCTCGACGGTCACCGCCGTGTAGCCGTCGCCGGTGAGGGTGCGGAGTGACATTTGGCCCATGAGGCGGTCGCGCGGCGCGGTGAAGCTGCCGGAGAACGACCCGTAGTCGTTGCTCTTGGTCTTATGGCGGGCGATCTCTTTGCCGTTCACGTCGGAAAAGAGCACCTCCACCTCGCGGTTGGCGACGGTGTCGTAGTTGTCGGAGCCGCGGTTGAAGTGGATCGCGATGCCCTTGAACTGGATCGTCTGGCCGGGGCGGTAGAGCGAGCGGTCGGTGAAGAAGACGGTCTGCTCGCCGCCGTGAACGACGTTGTTGGGGGTGGACGTGTGCCACTCGCTCGCGCTGGCGAGTTGCTGCTCCTTGTGCGTGACCAGAACCAAGTGAACCCGGTTGTCGGCTGTGGGCACCAGGTACAACCCGTCCTTGTCGGTGGTGCCGGTCTCGCCGGTGGTGAAGCCGCCGTTGTTGTTGCGGGTCCACGCCTGCACCTTCGCGCCCTCGACCGGCGCCCCGGTGCGGTTGTCCGTGACCATCCCGGCCACCCGCGGCTTGCCGTAATCGTGCCGGGCGACGATGGCGAGGTCCGACACCCAGAAGTCGGTGTAGTTGACGCTATTGCTCGCCGCGCCGAAGTCCTCGGCGTGGCTGACGATCAGGTAGTAGAAGCCGGGCTTCAGCCCGGCGGGCGCGGGGATCACTTCCGTCCGCGGCTTGTAGTCGTCCGTGGCCGGCAGGTCGTGGGTGAACGCCATCACCGGCTTCTGGCCGAGCAGCGCCTGGGCTTGGGGCTGGGTGAGGTGCTCCGGCCGCCACTGCGCCGCCTTCAACCGCTCGACGTAGTCCGCACTCACGACGCGGAAGTACGCCTTGGTGATGTTCTTGTAGGTCACCTTGATGGTCGGCAGCGGGTCGGCCCACACGCGCTCGGTGGTGGCGTTCGCGGACTTGCTCTCGATCTGCTGCACGAGGTTGAAGCACAGCTTCCCGCCGGCGCTTTCGGGGAACGGCTTCGCGCCGCCGAGCGCGATTTCGCGGGCCTTGACGAGGTCGCCTTCGCCCTGCACGACGCCGGCCAGTTGGTAGCGGGCCATCGCGAACAGTTCGTGCCCGTCGTTGGCCGCTGCGAACGCTCCCAGCGCGGCCTTGTACTTCGCGTTCTTCGTCTCGCCGACCGCCTTGTTCCACCCGAACCGCAGGCGGTGGAGGTCGGCGTCGAGCAGCGCGGACTTGTCCGCGTCGTCCTTGTGGAAGTCGAGGAGCTTCTTGTAGAGCGCGAGCGCCTTGACCGTCTTGTTGCCCGCGTCGGTGGTCTTCACGTCCCACGCGAGGAACTTCTCGCGGGTGTCGAAGACCGGCGAGTCGGCGGGCAGTTCATAGGCGTCCTGCGGCTTCGCCCCGGCCTGCTCGGCGGACGTGTAGAAGCTGAGCGCGTCGAACGCGAGGATGTCGAACAGCGTGGGCCGGTACGTATCTGGAATGCTGCCCTTTTCGAGCAGCGCGTCGTACTG
>JAYUBA010000025.1:0-2813 GCA_043741075.1 Frigoriglobus sp. | reverse complement strand
AACACCCCTCACCCGTCGGCGAAGCGCCGCCACCCTCTCCCGCAAGGGGAGAGGGCCGAGACAAATCACCTCGACCAACTTCCGAATACGCTCTATCGCGTCGGGCGGGACGCTTCGGCCGCGACCGACGGGCGCCGCGTCGGGCCGAGCGCCGGCAGGTCGGACGCGGGTCCGGGGTTCAGTTGGCGGGCGCGGACCACGAGCACCCGCTGCCGCGGTTGGCCGTTGGCCGCGACGGCGAACAGGGCCGCGCCGAGCGTGTCCGGTTGGTCCGCCTGCCACCCGATCACCAGGTACTCGTTGCGGCCGAGCGGCGCGTCGAACGCGAGCACCGCGTACCGGGCCAGCGGGATCTCCTCGAACTTCACGAACCCGGTCCCGTCGGCCGACGGGCGCAGCCAGTCGCGCCGCTCCCCGTGCTGAATCTGCGGTTCGCACCACACCTTCACGCGGCCGTCCGGCAGCGCCTCCGGGCGGACCATCACGCCGCACCGCGCCTGCTGAAGGGCCACCGGCGCGCGCTTGCCGGCCAGGTCCGCGAGCAGCCCGAACTCGCACCGCTCGTGCGGCCCGCTGGTCGGCAGGACCTCGTCCTTGCGCATGGCGAACGTCAGCCCGCGGCCGTTGATCGCTTCCGTCTCGGACTCCAGTAGCTTTTGGAACCGCTGCGGCACGCTGCCGGCCAGCACCCCGGCGCGAAGCCCGTTCTCGCTCAGGAGCGTGCGCGTCTCCTGGGTGCCGACCGGGAGCGCGTCGGCCCACAGGTCGCGGTCCAGGAACCGGTCGCCGACGGGCCGCTCGAGGATGACCGATTCGAGGTACACGCCCTCGGCGGGGACGACCGGTGCGAGCGACCGCACCACGGCCGCCGCGGACGGCCGCTCGGCACGGGTCAGGCACCCGGCCGCGGTCGCCGCGCACACTACGATCACACACCACGCCCGCCGCATCGGTTCGCACGCCAGTTTGAGGAATCTTTCCGCGCCAGATACCCGCGGCGGGGGTCGCGGTCAACCCCGAAGCGGAGGGCCGTTCCGCGTTTCACACCGCGACGTGGGTGGCCGGGGCAGAGGATTTGCGATGTCCCGGTTCGCGAAGCACTCTCGCGTCCCAGAGGAGACTCGGAAAAACTTCGAGAATCGCACCGACGGAGATTACAGCCAAGTTATCGAACTGATGCGAAAGCGCGAAGCGGACCTGAAACAGCGGATCGAGCAGTTGGAGAAGGGGATGCTGACCCCGCCGCGACCGCGGATGCCGGTCGTGCCGTCGGGGCGCCCGCTGCCGAAACCGCCGGTCCGCGACTGACCCGCGCGCGGGGGACGGGGTTCGGCGCGTTCGGTCCGCCGCTCGCCTCACACGAGTTCGCGGATCGGCTGGGCGTCGGCGTCGATCGGGTAGTGCGGGCGGCCGTTCGCGTCGTACTCGCGCACCACGTTCAGGTCCACACCCAGGTTCTTGTACAGCGTCGCGAAGATCTCCTGGTGCGTCACCGGCCGCGACGCGGCCCGCTCCGCCAAGCGGTTCGACGAGCCGATCACCTGACCCGTCCTCATCCCGCCGCCGGCCATCAGCGCGCAACTCAGTTGCGGCCAGTGGTCCCGGCTCGCCATGTTGTTCAGCTTCGGCGTGCGGCCGAACTCGCCCCACACGATTACCGTCACGTCCTTGTCCATCCCGCGGTCGTGGATGTCCTCGATCAGCGAGGTCACGGCCACGTCGAGCAGCGGGAAGTCCTTCTTCGCCTGCACGAAGTTCTTGCCGTCGCCGCCGTGCCAGTCCCAGCGGGTGAAGTTCATGGTGACGACGCGGGCACCGGCCTCGACCAGCCGCCGGGCGATGCAGAAGTTCCGCACCATGCGCGGGGCGCCGTCCCGCTCGAACGCGGGGTCGTCCACCCCGTACCGCGCCAGGTTCTTCGGGTCTTCCTTCGTGAGGTCGATCGCGTCCTTCAATTTGGACGAGGTGAGGATGTCGAGCGCCTGGCGGTTGAACGCGTCCATGCCGTCCATCGTGCCCTTCGCGTCGAGCTTGCGGTCGAGCGTGTCGAAGCCCTTGAGCAGCGACACGCGGTCGTTGAGCCGGTCCAGCGACACGCCCTGGAGCGTGAGGTTGTCCGACTTCATGTCGGTCGCCTTGCCGCCGACGAGTTGGAACGGGGCGTGGGCCAGCCCGATGAACCCGCCGTCGCCGGGGTAGCCCCACCGCTTCTCGCCGGTCGGGTACATGAGCGACACGTTCGCGGGCACGGCCGCGTCGGCCGGCCCCTGCACCTTCGACACCCACGAGCTGAACGCCGGCCACACGCCGTTGTTCGCCGGGGTCCGCGGCCGGCCGGTCATGCACTGGTACGCGTCGTGGTCGCCGGAACTGCCCACGAGCGAGCGGATGATGGCGAACTTGTCCATCATCTTCGCGATGCGTGGGAACAGTTCGCAGATCTGGATACCCGGCACGCTCGTCTGGATCGGGTTGAACTCGCCGCGGACTTCGGCCGGCGCGTCCGGCTTCAGGTCCCACATGTCGAGGTGGGGCGGGCCGCCGGGCAGGTAGATGTTGATGACGGCTTTTTGCGACGACTTCGTGCCGGACTTGGCTTCGGCCGCGAGCAAGTGGGGCAGCGCGAGGCAGCCGCCGAGCAGCGTGCCGCCGGCGGTGAGGAAGTCGCGGCGGCTCACGCCGTCGCAGAACCCGCCCCGCGCGTGCGGCTGACCGAAGACCGTGAGCATGTCGTATTCCTGCGGCTGGCTGTGGTCGGGTGGGGCGGACCGGCGGGCACTATTACTACATTTCGCCGATTTTGCCGCGCATGT
>JAYUBA010000024.1:0-2816 GCA_043741075.1 Frigoriglobus sp. | reverse complement strand
CCCAAGTTGCGGCCGATGGGGACCGGTCGGGAACTGTGGGCGTTGCGCAAGGACGGGACCGAGTTCCCGGTGGAGATCAGCTTAAGCCCCCTGGAAACAGAGGTCGGCATCCTCGTCACCGCCTCCATTCGCGACATCACCGAACGCAAGCGGGCCGAGGAGGCGCTGCGGGAGTCGCAGCGCTTCCTGCGCTCCTCGCTCGATGCCCTCTCCGGTCACATCGCCGTTCTGGACGAATCCGGCACGATCTTGGAAGTCAACGAAGCGTGGCGACGGTTCGCCGACGAGAACCAGTTCGCCGCGGCCGACTACGGCGTCGGCGCCAGTTATCTCATGGATTACGAGAAGACATTCACGCAAGAGTGCAACGTATCGCCTTGCACCGAAGGAATTCGGGACGTTCTCGCCGGGCGGCGCACCCATTTCGAATTGGAGTACCCGTGCCACTCGCCGACGGAACAGCGCTGGTACATGATGCGGGTCACGCGGTTCCAAAGTCCGGGGCCGGCCCGGATCGTGATCGTCCACGATAACATCACCGCCCGGAAGCTGGACGAGGAACAGTTGCGGCAGAATCACAACACATTCGTCAACCTGATCGAGAACGCGCCGTTCGGCGTGTACATCGTCGATGCGCAGTTTCGCATGGTGCAAGTCAGTGCCGCCTCGCAGAACGTCTTCCGCAACATTCACCCGCTGATCGGCCGCGACTTCGAAGAAATCATGACGATACTCTGGCCCGAAGAGTTCGTCCGGATGGCGATCGGTCGCTTCCGTCACACGCTGGTCACCGGCGAGCCGTTCGCCATGCCGAACTTCACCGAACAGCGCCGGGACGACGCCGAAATCGAGTCGTACGACTGGAAGATCGAGCGCATCACCCTCCCCAACGGGCAGTTCGGGGTGGTGTGCTACTTCTACGACATCTCCGAGCGGATGCGGCTGACCGACGAGTTGCGGCAGCACGCCGCCGCGCTGGCGGACACCGACCGCCGCAAGAACGAGTTCCTGGCGATGCTCTCGCACGAACTCCGCAACCCGCTCGCCGCCATCACCAACGCCGTCCACCTGCTGCGGGCCGAGGGCGGGGGCACCCGCCGCCAGGAGCAGGCCGGGGGGATCATCGAGCGGCAGGCGGGGCAACTCGCCCGGCTCGTGAACGACCTGCTGGAGGTGTCCCGGATCACGACCGGGCGGGTCCGGTTGGAGCCGGAACGCGTGGACGTGCGACAGGTCGTGGAGCGGGCCGTGGGGACGGCCCAGCCCCTGATCGACCGCCGCCGGCACGACCTGACGGTGTCGCTGCCGCCGGACCCGGTGTGGCTGCACGCCGACCCGTCCCGCCTGGAGCAGGTGGTGGTGAACCTGCTGAACAACGCCGCCAAGTACGCCGACGACGGGGGCCGCATCCGGGTGGCCGTCGGCCGCGAGGGGGACGAGATGGTGCTGCGGGTGCGGGACGCCGGCGTCGGCATCGCCGCCGACCTGCTGCCCCACATCTTCGACCTGTTCACCCAGGCGGACCGGTCCCTGGACCGCGCGGAGGGCGGGCTGGGGATCGGCCTGTCCCTGGTGAAGGGGCTGGTCGAACTGCACCGGGGGACCGTCGCGGCGTACAGTGAGGGCCTGGGCTGGGGGAGCGAGTTCGTCGTGCGCCTGCCGGTGATGGCGTCCCCCGCGCCGCCGCTTCCGCCGCCCCCGCTTCCGCCGCCCCCGCCGGAGCCGGCCGCTCGGCCCGCCCGCGCCCGCCGGGTGCTCGTGGTCGATGACAACGTGGACGCCGCCGAGAGTCTGGCGGAGGTGCTGATGTTGTCGGGGCACGACGTGCGGTTGGCCCACACGGGGCCGGCCGCCGTGGAAGTGGCGACGGCGTACGTCCCGGACGTGGTGCTGCTGGACATCGGCCTGCCGGGGCTGAACGGGTACGAGGTCGCCCGGCGGCTGCGGACGGAGCCGGCGCTCGAGGGCGTGCGGCTCGTCGCCCTGACCGGCTACGGGCGGGACACCGACCTCCAACTGTCGAAGGACGCGGGGTTCGACCGGCATATGGTGAAGCCGGTCGATCCGGCGAACGTCCTGGCTCTTTTGTCCGCGCTGACGCCCGTCTTGTAGGGTGGGCACCGCCCACGTCTAGAGCGCGTTCAGAAAAGGTATAGCGTCCGCCCCGGAGGGGCGGGGCTTCGGAACACTGGCCCCGCTGGGGCCGACGCTAAACCTCTTCTGTCTAACCGGTCATTGTCCGAAGCAATTCATCCAGCGCGAACTCGGCGACCGCCGTCACCGCGTCGGCGGCCCCGTAGTACACGAGCAACGTCTCGCCGTCCTGCACCACGCCCGTCGGGAACACCACGTTCGGCACGAACCCGTCGCGCTCGAACTCTGCTTCGGGCACCATGAACGGCTCCGCGGTCCGCTTCAACACGCGGGCCGGGTCGGTGGCGTCGAGCAGCAGCGCGCCGCCGTAGTAGCTGCCGACTTCGCCCGGTCGCGTCGGGTGCCGGTTCCCGTGGTAGATCGCCAGCCACCCGTCCGCGACGCGAACCGGTGGCGGACCCGCGCCCACGCGACCGGACTGCCACGCGCCGCCCGCTAGCGCCAGCGGAGCGTGTGCGCCCCAGTGGAGCAGGTCCGGCGACCGCGCGACCCACATTTCCGGGCGCGTGAACGGCGTCCCGCACACCGGCCGGTGAATCGCCACGAAGCTCCCGCCGACCTTCTCCGGGAACAGCACCACGTCCTTGTTCTCGGGGCAGAAGATGATGCCGTGGCGCGTAAAGGTGCGGAAGTCGGTCGTACTCGCGAGCGCCGTCGCCGGG
>JAYUBA010000023.1:0-9216 GCA_043741075.1 Frigoriglobus sp. | reverse complement strand
GTGCCGCCGGAACTCCTCGCCGCGCTGAAGTCGCCCAACCTCGAAGTCCGGGAGCGCGCCGCGCGGGCAGTCAAGACCCTCCGGGGGCGCATCGCCCTCACCCCGCTGCCGCGCGGATCGGGAACGTGAGTGAAGAGGTGTTCCCACAGGCGACCGGAGTTTCGGACGCGTTCCACGCGATCAAACATGTTGCCGATGCCGTGAAAGCGGTGCGGGGGAATGACGCGCCCGAAACAGCGGAACGAACCGCGACGGGCCGTGTGGCGTTGTTAGGCGAGGGCAAGTCCGGGATCGAGCGATGGATCGCGGCCGGGTTCGATGGGTTGGCCGCGGGGGTAAGTGGGGAACCGCGGATCGACTTGGCGGTGTACCTGGCGAAGCACCCGACGCGGTTGGGTGACGCGGAACGATTGGCTGACGGCCGGAGCACCGGCAGCGGACTGGTCGAAGGCTCGATCGAGCCGTTGGTGAACCGTCGGCTGAAGCAGACCGGCGCGAAGTGGAAGGTCGCCAACGTCGGTCCGTTGGTAGAACTCGCAGCACGGATCGACACGCCCGACTGGAACGCCCTCTGGGCGGCTGCCTGAATCGCGTGCCAAAAACTGCCTGCCAAAATCTTCAGGGGCACCCATCGGTCAGCGAGCGGACCGATCGGGGGCGGCATCGGGGCCAATCCCAATAGTGGTTTTGGAATCGCCTCCCGCTGTTCCTGCCGAAGGTGCCCGCACCGGGGTCGCGATCGCGAACCCCCGCGCATCATCTGCACGACCGACAATTTCGCAACGAACGGCCCGGATCGACATCTGGAGGAGCCACTGGGCGACCCTGGAACCCGTCGTGCCCGAGATCCACGAGTACCTCAAGCGAACGGTCATCGAATTCGAGGCGGGCGGTCCCTTGGGGCATCAGATGTGGGCGGCACGTTCGACGTATTTCACGCCCGTCAGCCCTCACCCACAACTCGAAGGCGATCGCGTCGTCTATCCGGACGCTCAACTCTTGCCGCAGGGACTGATTCCCGGTGTTCGCGACTGGTTGGAGGAACTCGGCTACCGGGTGGAAACGCGCGACCACCGCGAAGACTCCGAGCGCTGGGTCCGCAGTGACGCGTGGAAGCGCCTGGTCGCCAAAGGGGACTGGAAGGTCGTGGAAGCGGTCGCGGAACACACGGCTCTCCGCGTGGTGCTGCGGAGCGACGATCGGATCGCGGATGCCATCGCCGCGGTCGCGCGAGCGTACCCCGCGGTAGCGGAAACCCGTTACGCGGATGTGCTCGCGCCCCGAACGGTCGCTCACTCCGGTACGAGAAACTGGGCTTGACCACATTTTGGGGGCCGCACAAACTGGCCCGCCCAGGCATGTCACTTAAAGGAGGGGCGATATTCTCATCGGCATCATTTGCCTGTTCCTCGTACCGGCGACCGCCGCCTGTGTGTACTACCTCGCGCTCACCCTCGCGGGGGTGCCGCGATCGGTCGCTCAAAACCGGAACCCGTCGCACACGTTCGCGGTCTTGATTCCCGCTCACAACGAGGAGGGGCCGCTGCCCGCCACCCTCCGGTCCGTGTTCGCCCTGGACTACCCGCCGGACATGGTCCGCGTGTACGTCGTCGCCGACAACTGCGCGGACGGTACCGCGGCGGTGGCCGCCGGGGCCGGGGTGATGTGCCTCGTCCGGGACGCCGTCGAGCGCGGGAAAGGGTTCGCCGTGGCCTTCGGGCTCGCGGCGGTGGCCGCCGACGGCGCGGACGCCGTATTGGTTCTGGACGCGGACTGCCAGATCGATCCCGGAGCCATGCGCGCGCTGGACGCCGCGTTCGCCGCCGGGGCAGAGGCGGCCCAACTATCGATCCGGTCGTCGAACGCGGACGACGGACCGGCCGGGTACGCGGCCGCGATCGGGAGCGAGATCGACGACCGGATCGAGGCGGGGCTCGACCGCCTCGGCCGGTCGGTCCCGCTGCGCGGCACCGGCATGGCCTTCCGGATGGACGTTTTCGACCGGGTCCCGTGGGCCGCGTTCACCGCGGTCGAGGACGCCGAGTACGCGGCCCGGTTGCGGGCCGGGGGCGTGCGGGTGCGTCGGGTTCCGGGGGTCGGGGTGTCGTGTGCCGCCCCGCGCCAGGTGAGCGACCTGTGCCGACAACGGCGACGGTGGCGCGCCGCGCTCCGGGCCGGCGCGTGGGCCGGGCTGCCGGTCCGCGTCCTCCGGAGCAAGCCGCTCGTCCTGACCCATCTGCTCGTCACCAGCGTCGCCGCGCTCACCGGCGGGGATGCGCCGCTGGTCGGGTGGGCGCTGGGCCTGGTCGGACTCACCGCCGCGTTGTACCTCCGGGCGGTCGCCGCCGTCGGCCTGTCGTGGCGGCGGGCCCAGTTGCTCCTGGCGGCGCCCGTCGTGGTGGCCCGGCTCGCGTGGCTCACCGCCGCGGGCCTCGGGCGGAGACGGCAGTCCGGATGGGAGGCCCCGACCGACCGAGTTCGAGACGCACCCGCCGCGCGGGCGAGTGCCGCAGCGGGTCCCGCGCACCCGGTATTCGCGCGGCGCCCCGCGTGGGTGGTGCGGATGTTCCACCGCCCGTTCGTCCGGGACCGGAACGGCGGGGCGCCGTTCGTGTCGCTCACGTTCGACGACGGGCCGCACCCCGTCCACACGCCGGCCGTCCTGGACCGGCTGGGCCGGTACGGCGTGCCGGCCACGTTCTTCCTCGTGGGGGAGCGGGTCGTCGCCGCCCCGCGCCTACCCGGCACGATCACGGCGGCCGGGCACGCGCTTGGGAACCACACGTTCGCGCACCCGCGGTTCTGGGGGCTCGCGCTCGCCGACCCGCTCCGCGAGATCGGTAGGTGCCAGGAGTTGGTACCGGAAGCCAGTTCGTTCAGGCCCCCATTCGGCCGGCTGACGCCGGGCGTGTGGCTCGCGGCCCGGCGGCTCGGGCTCCCGGTGGTGACTTGGTCGGTGGACAGCGGGGACTGGCGGTGCCGGACCGCGGCCGAGGCCGTTGCGTGCGCGCGGCAGGTATTAGAGCTGGTTCGGCCCGGCGACATCGTCCTGCTCCACGACGATCGTCCGTGGGTCGAACTGATTCTGGACGTGCTGCTGCCCGACCTCGCTCAGCGCGGGCTGTTGGAGTCGGTGCCCGGGCCGGTTCGCGAACGAAGTGCGCCCCCAGGTACTCGCGCCCGACCGGCGCGGGCATCGGCCTGAACGTCTGGGTTTCGCTCCCGCGAACCGGTCGCGCCCCGTCCGTGCAGCAGTCGAGGACGGAGCCGGCCTCTCCCAGAAACGGTCCAGGCGGTGTTCGGGCTCACCAGTCAGGGCCGGGCGACGACTGGCCCCGACCCGCTCACCGGTCGGTCTCGAACGGGTTGTACTCCGGGCGACATGACGCGCGGACCGGCGCCAAGCGCATTTAGTATCGCCCCACAGGTCTGGCGTCGGCGCCTGCCCGAAGAAGGCGATCCCTGGCCCAACCGCCCAGCCTCGACTCCCAAATGGTCCCGCCCGTCGCGCCGCCCCGATGGGGGTGGACCTCCCGCTCCCGATCCGCCACAGTTCCGGCCGGTCCTGATGACCCAGGAGGCGCGATGACAGTTGTCGGCAACCCACGCTGGGAGCGACTCCTACCGGTCCTTGTCCTGGCCGGGACGGCGGTCCTCTACTTCGCCCGACTCGGAGATCGGGCCCTGTGGTCGGAAGAGGTCCGGTGGGCCGAGATTCCTCGGGAGATGATCCGTACCGGCGACCTGTTCTGGCCGACCATCAACTCCCACTCGTACTACGACAAGCCTGTCGGGTCGTACTGGCTCGTCTTGGCCGGCGCCCCACTGGCCGGCGGGGTCAACGAACTCGCCTCCCGGCTGCCGTCGGCCGCAGCCGGGGTTCTCGCGGTCGGGTTGCTGATCGCCCTCACCCGCCGGTGCGCTCCCGACACCCGGGTGGCCGCCCTGGCTGGGGCGGTGCTGGCCACCAGCTACGGGTTCGTGTTCTTCGCCCGAACCGCGTCCACCGATGTCGAGACGGTCGCCGGGGTGTTGGGCGCTCTGTGGGTCGGGACCGGTAGTGACGGCCGGTGGTCCGGCCGTCGGACGCTCACGTTCTGGCTCGTGATGGCGGTCACGTCGCTGACCAAGGGGCTGCTCGGGTTCGCCCTACCGCTGCTGGTTCTGGGCTGCTACCACACGTTCGCCGCCGCTGGGGGCGGGGGCAAGGGAGCGGTCGGGTGGATACGGGCCGCAGTCGGGAGAAACGGCTGGCTCCTCAACGCGTGGACGCTGCTTGCGGCCCCGCTAGCGGGCGCGATCTACCTGGTACCGTTCGCCGTGTCGGTCTCCCGAACCGGGTCGGGCGAGGGCCTCGAGATGGTGTGGCGGGAAAACGTCCGCCGGTTCTTCGACGCCCACAATCACCGTGGGCCAGTTTATCTGTACACCTACGTCATCTTCGGTCTGCTCGCCCCGTGGTCGCTGATGTTACCGGCCGCCCTTGTTCGGGCACACCACACCCGCGACCGCGGGGACCGGTTCGCCCTGGCGTTCTTCTGGGCGGTGTTCGTGTTCTTCACCATGTCCTCGTCCCGCCGGAGCTACTACGTGCTCCCGGTGCTCCCACCGGCGGCCATCCTCGTGGCCCGAGTGGTACTCGCCGAGGCAGCGGGACTGACCACTTGGGCCCGCCGGCTGCGGGCCGGCGGGTACGCCGTGACGGCAGCCGGGGCGGTGGCTACCGGGTTGGCCGTCGTCGTCCCACCCGTGGCACTTGGGGCCGGATGGGCCGAATTCCCCCGGGCCGCCGCTCCCGGGCCTTTTCCTGGCCGGCTGGGCAGTCGTCCTTCTCTTTGTCGGGCTGTCGGCGGCCCGGTTCACCCCGCCCCGGGTCGCTATCTCGCTGGCGGCGATCGCGGCCTGGGGTATGGGCTACTGTTTCCTCGCGGCCCTGCCGGGGCTGGAGCCGTACCGGACGACCCGGCCGTTCCTGGCCCGGGTGCGGGAGGTCACCGCGGACCGGCCAGCGGGGGTGGCCCTGTACCGGACACGGGAAGCGGTGTGGTACCTCGACCCCGGGGTCGCGCTGCCCGAGTTCGGGTCGCCGGAGGAGCTGGCGGCGGGCCTCGAATCCGGTTCGATCCGGTGGGGTCTGCTGAAGGTGCAGGACCTCAGACCGGTGGCCGGCCGGGTGCGGGTGGTGCTGACCGAGTCGTGCTTCCCGTGGGAGGGAGAGGACGCCGCTGGCAGGAAGATGGTCCTGGTCGAGTTGGCGACGGGGGCGGGCCGCTGAAGGTCCGAGAGGACTGATACCGAATGTTGTTGATTCCTTACTCTATTCTCGCCCCCCGTGTACCCCGCAACTCCAACCGGCCGAGCCGTTCGGGCCCCTGGTCCGGGAGGCTGTGGCCGACGACACGTTCAGCCGCCTCGGCGACCTGACGCGGGTGGCCAGATGCGAACCGAGTTGCCTATTCGCCCGGCACCTCGCTCTCCGGGACGGATCGCGTTCGCGATGTCGGCCGTCCCGTTGTGCCCGCCGGCGGGTCACTGCCGACGTGTTGCTATCGCCAGGGTCCGCCCGAGTACGCGAGAATCAGGGGGTCGCAGTTACATGTAGTGCAACCGGGAGGTCGCCGTGGGATGGGACCGCAAGCAGCGGGGGGCGTCATCGGGCTACTACTACCAGTCGAAACGAGTCCCGGACAAACCTATCCAGTGAAGGTCTGTATGGGCCGCGGTGCCGCCGCCCACTGGGCCGCGGCGGCGGTCGAGCAGCGCCGCAACGAGCGCCGGCGGGCCAAGGCCGAGGTCCGGGCCGAGAGCGACGCCACCGCGGAGGCCGACCGGCTCGCGGAGGAACTCCGAAGCTGGACCGGCGCACGGACGACCGCGTGGTTGGTGCTGGCTGGCCTTCACCGTCACCGCGGATGTTGGAGGGCGAAACGTGGGTAAGGCACGGAAGTCGAAGGGGCCGAAGGAGGGCTCCCTCGCCTGGGAGCGGCAGCTCCACAAGAACCCCGTCTACGTGAAGAACACGATCAAGAGCCTGGCCGATTGGGCGTCCCAGGGCAACGAGCAGGCCGCAGAAGCCCTCGCCGCGTGGCTCGAACGCCACCCGGAGATGCGGGAGACGGTCCGCCAGCTCGACGACCTGCGCACGCAGACCGAGACGGCCTGGGTGAAGGCCCTGGCCGGCACCGACATCGTTCTGGAGCAGGCGATCCGGGACGACATCGCGAAGATGACGGCCGAACGGCTCGGCGAGAACCCGTCCGTGCTCGACCGGGCGCTGGCGAGCAACGTGGTCGTCAGCTACCTGGCCGACCAGCGGGCGGTAATGTGGGCGGCGCAGGCAGCGCAGCTCCCCGCGGTCGCCGCGGCCGGGGGCAGAAGAGCCGCGGGCTGGCCCCACGGCCGAACATCAAGCTGTTCGACGCGACCGCCTGATGTGAGCGGCGACCAGATTTCCGAAGTGCGCCCTTGGGCTGTGACCCGCGTTCACTGTGACGGGGTTCGACGCCGGGGGCGCGGCTTTACCGGTTGCTCACCTTGGCCCTTCCTGGGGCGGGCCTGGGGCGGGGCAGGTGCTTCGCGAGGCTCGCCTGAACCGTCGCGACGCCCGCGTCGGTGGCCCTGACGAGCTTGCGCACGTCACTCGGCAGACCGCCTGCCGCGGCGTCGGTCCACCGACGCGGGCGTCGCGGTCGGAGAGGGCGAGGGAGCGGATCAGGTGACTCGTCGAGAACCGCGATCTGTGCCGCCGGATCTGAGTGGCAAGCTCCGCGACCCGTTCCTCGTTGTAGCCGGTCGCGATCCGCCGCACCTTGCCGAGGGTGTCGAGGTTCAGACCCAGATCGAGTCGCTGGTTCGGCTTCGCCACGTCCTGTAGCCGCTTGAGGCGGGCGAGTTCGAGTCGCTGGCGTTTGGTCGCCTTGCCGTAGACCAGGGTGTCGCGGGGGCAGCGTTCGAGGCTGTCCCGGCCCCACTCCCAGAGGCGGACGAGTTGCCCGGCGTTGCGGTCGGCTTGTTCGGCCGCGACCTTGCTCGTTTTGGGCGGCACGGGGATACGCGCTGTCGGGTGACGACTATGGGGTAGTTCCGTTGTCCGCAAAAACCCGCGGGCGTGCAACTGCCGAGTTTCCAAAACCACTATTGAGATTGGCCGGATGGCGAAGGGGTTTGGACTCGTTCGCGAACCCGCGGGACCAACAGCCGGGACGGACCGAAGCGTCGCGGGCGTCGCGAGTCACACGGTCAGGGCTGTGGGGCTTTCGTGAGCGCCGTACCGCCCACGGGGGGGCTATACCCGATCCTGATCGGACAATGAAGTTGTTGAGCCCCGTATCTGTGGCGCAGCAACAGTTGGCGTGAAGTGTGAGACCCATCGGGGACGATCGCGACTCTTCCTACACATCCCCTCGCCCGCGTCACCCAACGGGGCGGCGTAGGATCTTCAACCAGACCGAGACGATGTCGGTGTAGCGGATCACGGGGAGCAATGGGTCCATCACCCGCATCGCCTCGCGGCTTGCTTCCTGATTGAACTTGCGCTGGAAATGCTGAACCTCGCCATCGGGAAAGCGGCGGTACACGTCCTCGACGACCGTCTGGTCCGCGTCGATTGCGTCGAAGTAGTCCGCTTCCAGCCGCGAGTCGCCGGTGTCCATACTGGCCGAGCGGGACTCGACCGCGGCCAGCTTGAGTTGGGAGCTGCCTGGCCCCGTCACGCGCGACGCACACATGTCCCCTGAGTCGGTCCTCCTTCGGGAACTTCGCGGGGTCCGTTTCCAGGAGCAGATGGTCGCCGGTGCGGAACCCGGAAGAGGCCCTTTTGACGACGGGCGGGGTCGATTGCAACGCGAGCCAGTACACGCTCGGGGACGCCACGATCTCGGGGACGGTGACCCACCCGCCCGTGATCATGCCCCGATGGTGGAGGGGCGGACCGGGGAGGAGTACGTTGGTCACGGGGACGCCTCGGCCGGTCTGCGCTTCATCGTGGCGGGCGAACGGGCTCCCTTCGCCGTGCTCCAGCCAGGCCCGATCGACGTGGAGTCGGGTGACGATCGCGTCGACCAGTCGCGGCCCCGGAGCCCGGTCCTTGGCCACTTCGGCGACGATCGTGTGCGAGAACCCGATCGCCTTCGCCAACGCGGAGCGGCTGTTCTTGAACCGCGTCCTGACGGGCCATGCGACTCGGTTGTGGATTGTTATCCACTCGGGGTTTGGCGCTGAATCGGTGCGGCGTGATCTGCTCATGATCGGGTCTGGCGAAAAATTAGCATTGCAACAAGTTGCCGTTAGTTTACGTTCTCGTTCGGGGTTGGCGATACGCAACCATTGGTGGTCGGGCAGAGGAAATGATGACGACTGGAGCGGGTGTGCCAGTGTTGTTCGTGCCGTTCAAAGGCTTGCCGGTGCCCGACAACATGGCGCTGCTCAAGCGGAAGCGCGAGGTCGGGCTGGAACAACGTGGGACGCAACAAGTTCCTGGTCGGAGTTGCGGTGAAGGTGTCGCGGAAGCCCCGGAACGTGCTCCGCGAGTTCGGCGCGAACGCGAAGGCGGTCCGCTGGCCCGAGCGGGAACGGCAGAGGGTGACCATGAGCCCGACGACGTCGAAGAGGACGAGCGCGAGCCCCCGCCCCCCGGCGTCATCGCCACTCTGGTTTACGTCGCGAGGTACGGGATCGGGTGCGACGTCCTGGTGAGGGCTACGGGATGCACGGGATACTTGGGATGGGGACCGCATTCGGGGCGGCAGTGGGAGGATCGACACCACGCCGGCGCTCGTTATCGACGTCTCTGACCGGTCCGATGAGCGCTCACGTGCCGACGCCGAAGTGCGTCTCAGGGAGTACCGACAGCAGGGGCTCATAATCCTCGAGGCGGGAGTGACGAACCAGAACACGTGAAGCAATTCCACCGCCGCGGACCCCAGTATTGTTCTGGAAAGACGCGGCGGTGGTGGGCGAGTGGGCGTGACACCCCACGAGCCAGCGGCGCAGGTAACCCCTGCACCCCGTCCAGGCCGGCAGGACGCAAATCCACGCCGGGATCAGACACCGCCCTGGAACTCGAGTCCTTGGCCGTACTGATCAGCCGACTCCCACAGGAACGTGGCGTCTGTCTCGTGATTGGCGACAGTTTCTCTTCCCGTTGGCGCAGCGACACCTCCGCTTTGATCGGCAGCCCATCGGCACCCGTTACGCCGTCGTCTCGGCGGTGGCTCT
>JAYUBA010000022.1:0-2822 GCA_043741075.1 Frigoriglobus sp. | reverse complement strand
GCCCACCCACGTCCGACTGCCGCAACTCATGAAAACCAATTGCTTTGTGATCTTCGGCAGGGTGCTGTCGGTGGCGGCAACGAATAATCCGGGCTTGTTTTTCGTTCCATCTCCTGTTGACACATTTCTCCGCCCCGTTATACCTCGCCGCCTCACGGGCGGACTGCCGACGGGGGAAACGACCGGCACCCGCACGCGAACTGTCACGAGCCGAGAACGGGTAGCACCATGGCGGACGCGACCACTCCGGTGGAGGCGCTCAAGGACGGCATCCGCCGGTTCGCCGCCGTCCGCGGGTGGGGGCCGTACCACACGCCCAAGAACCTCGCGCTGGCGCTGGCCAGCGAGGTCGGCGAGTTGTGCGACATCCTCCGCTGGCTGACGGCCGACGAATCGGTCGCCGCCGCATCGGACGCGGCCACCCGCGAGGCCATCGCGGACGAACTGGCCGACATCGCGAACATCGTGCTCCTGCTCAGCGCGCACACCGGGATCGACCTCTCGGACGCCGTGGCCGCGAAGATGACGAAGAACGCGCTCAAGTACCCGGCCCCGACGTAACGCGTCCGGCCGGGCGAAGAGATTAGTCGGTATCGGCGACGACCGGGGGAACCGAGGGTCGCGTCGATCGGGGGAAGTGTTCGACCTGTCGCGGGGGATGTGCCGTGCGTAAACGATCGATTCTGCTCGCCGCGGCTGTTGCCGCGGTGGGTCTGGCCGCCCTTGGGACGGTGGTGGCCCAACAGCCGGGCGGCTATCCGTCGCCACCGGTATCGGGGGGCAGCTACCTGCCGCCGCCGACCGGCAGCGGGTACTCGGCACCGAAGACGGTGCCCGCCGGCGGCACGCTGCCGGCTCCGACCACGCGCCCCTACAGCGACTGGACGCCGACGGCCCCGGCTGCCGGGTACACGCCGACCCAGCCCGTCGGCACGCGCCCGACGGGGGGCAGCTTCCTCCCGCCGCCGGCCGGGGCCGGGGGTCAGACGGTCAGCTACCCGCCGCCCGGCGGCACTCCGGGCAACCGCCCGCGACTCACCACGCCCGCCGTTTCCGGCGGCGATCCCGTCAAGCCCGCCGGCGCGTTCGATCTTCCGCCGCCGAGCATGGACCTGCCGGGCATGAAGCCCGAGGCGCCGCTCCCGCCGCCGAGTGTGAGCGTCGATCCGAACGACAACAAGTTCCCGCCTGCCGCGCCGCCGGCCTTCGTGCCGGTCCCGCCGCCGGGCGGAATCGTCCCGCCGGCGCTGCCCGCGACTCCGGTCGCGCCGCCCCTGGGTGGCGCACCGAAGCCGTTCCCGGTTCCGGCGGCTCTGCCCGCACCCGGCGGCGCACCGCTCGCACCGGCCCCGAGCGGCGGTCTACCGAACAAGATGAGCCATACGGTGAGCGTGGAAGCGGTCTGTCCGGAGTCCGTGGTGTACGGGGCCGAGTGCCGCTACGAACTGGTGATCTGCAACACCGGCAACGTGGCCGTGCAGAACGTGCGCATCGAGGACGAGATTCCCGCCGGTGCCCGGTACGTCGGCAGCGACCCGCCGGGCGAGCTAAACGGCGACAAGCTCGTCTGGTCGATCGGCTTGGTGGACGGGAACACCGAGAAGCGGATCGCGGTCCGCGTGCGGCCGACCGAAGAGGGCGAACTCCGCAGCCGCGCGTCGGTCACGTTCTCGTCCGCGGTGGACGTGAAGACGAAGGTGACCCGGCCGCGCATCGCCGTGACCGCCACCTGCCAGGAAGTGTGCAAGGCCGGCGAGGACGCGGTGTTCCAGGTGAAGGTGACCAACAGCGGCACCGGCCCGGCGCAGAACATGGTGCTCCGGGCGGAGATGACCGACGGCCTGTACTTCTCGCAGGGGCCGAAGCTGGAGACGAAGCTCGCCAACCTGCCGGCGGGCGAGACCAAGACGCTCACCCTACCGCTGAGCGCGGTGAAGTCCGGGTTGCACTCGTGCCAGTTCACCGTGACCGCCGAGGGCAGCGCGGACGCGACCGCCAAGGCGTCGGCGAACGTGGTCGAGCCGCTGCTCCATATCACCCAGAGCGGGCCGGCGAAGTGCCTGGTGCGGGCCGAGCCGACCTACGAGATCACGCTCTCCAACCCCGGCTCCGCGGCCACCGACGCGATCACCATGCACGCGGTTCTGCCGGACGGCTTCGACTACGTGCAGGCGAGCGACGCCGGCACGTTCAGCGCGACCAGCCGCGCCGTGAGTTGGAAGCTGTCGGGCCTGTCGGCCGGCGGCACGAAGGCGGTCGCGGTGAAAGTGCGGGCGTCGGCCGCGGGCGACGTGGTGCTGCGGACGGTGGCGTTCGCCGGGCCGGAAGCGGTCGTGGCTCCGGCCGGGGTCGGCGCGATGAAGACGGCCGGGCGCGTGCTGGAGGCCAAGGCCGAGACCGCGGTGAAGGCCGAGGGCGTGGCCGCCGTGCGGTTCGACGTGAAGGGGCTGGAGAACCCGGTCGAGGTGGGCAAGGACGCGGTGTACGAGGTCCGCGTGACGAACCAGGGCACCGGCGTCTGCACCAACGTGCAACTGATGGCGGCGATGGCCGAGAACACGACGTTCAGCGGGGCGAACGGCCCGACCACGGTGAAGGCCCAGGGCCAGACGCTCGTGTTCGAGGCGATCCCGACGCTCGCGGTGAAGGGCGAGATGGTGTACACGGTGCGGGTCCGCGGCGGCGCGGCCGGCGACCACCGGTTCCGGGTGCAACTCACGTGCGACCAGGTGCGCACGCCGGTGGTGAAGGAAGAGAGCACCAGCTTCTACAAGCAGTGACCTTTTTGCCCTCTCCCCTTGCGGGAGAGGGTGGCGAGTCTT
>JAYUBA010000021.1:0-2825 GCA_043741075.1 Frigoriglobus sp. | reverse complement strand
GCCGGCGAGCCAATCGAGCAACTCCGGGTGCGAAGGCCGGCCGCCGTTGACGCCGAAGTCGTTCGGGGTTTCGACGATGCCGATGCCGAAGTGGTAGTGCCACACGCGGTTCACGATGACGCGCGCGAACAGCGGGTTGTTCGGGGCCGTGATCCACTCCGCGAGTTTGCGGCGTCGGTCGGCGTCGGTCGCATCTGGCTTCAGCGCGAAGTCCGCCTTCGGGCCGCTCACCGCGGCGACGCCCGCGGGCGCCACCATCGCGCCGGGGTTCGCGAGGTCGCCGCGCGCGAGGAACTGCGTGATGCCCGGCGCCTGCGGCACGTTCGCGTAAGCCTTCGCACGCATCGCCCGCTGTCGCAGCGTTCCCAGTTCGCTTGCGAATTGGTCGCGCCGCATTCGTAAGGCGGCTCGTATAGCGCGTTGTTCGGGGGCGAGCTTCTTGTCGATCTCCGCGTCGGTCACGAACCCGCCGCCGGCCGCGAACGACGCTCCGACCTGCTCCGGTGACAACGCCTTGTCATAGACGCGGGCGAGGCTCACGGTGCACGCGAGCATTTTGTTCCCGCCGGCCGGTTCGTGCCGGCACCCGAACACCACCACCGCGGTGTTCGCCTTGAACGCGACCGGCCCCTTGGACGCGTAGCCCTTGCCGTAGAGTTTCCCGTTGCGGTAGCCGGTGACGGTGCCGTCGTCGGCAAAGGTGATCGCGAAGTGGACGTGCTCCGTCGCGGCGTCCTTCTCCTCGGTGCCGCCGAACGACTTGTACCGCACGAACCCGTTACTGCCCGCCATCCACCGGGCCGGTTCGTTCTCGCCGAAGACGATCGCGTCGAACTCGGTGCCGTCGGGCGTCTGCACGGAGATCACACCGCCGCCGCGCTGCGTGAGATTGTCGAGCTTCACCCACGCTTCGAGCGTCTTCGCCTTCAGGTCGAAGGGCAGGGGCGGTGTACGGAACAAGCCTGTTTTGCCGTCGAGAACCGCGCCGTCGGGCGTGAGCTTTCCGCCGCCGATGGGCTTCGCGTGCAGCTTGCCGACGAGGTCGTCGCCGCTCTTGCGGAAGTCCCACGCGGCCACCGGTGTCGGCGCGAGCGTGTCGAGTTTCCCCATGCCCTTCTCGGTCAGCACCGCTTTGCGGGCCGGTTCCTCGATGGCCGCGATCTTCGTCGTCACCTCTTCCAGTTGCTTCGATAGCTCCGCAACCTTGGCCGATGCCTTCGCATCGGGGATCGCGCGTTCGCCGAAGCCGACGCCGCCGAGCGCCGACGCCAGCCGGTAGAAGTCCGTCTGCGCGATCGGGTCGAACTTGTGGTCATGGCAGCGGGCGCAGTTCGCGGTCAGGCCGAGGAAGGTTTGTGCGACCCCGCCGACGATGTCTTCGAGTTCGTCCTGCCGCGCAACGGCCCGCATCTGGTCGTTGCCGAGGACCGTGTTGTGGACGCCCGCGACGAGGAACCCGGTCGCCCGCACCGCGTCCGGCTCGTCGGGCTTCAGCACGTCGCCCGCGAGTTGCAGCCGCGCGAACTCGGTGTACGGCATGTCGGCGTTGAGCGCGCGAATCACCCAGTCGCGGTAATGGAACGCGTTCGGCCGCGGCGAGTTCCGCTCGAAGCCGTCGGTCTCGCCGTACCGCACCACGTCGAGCCAGTGCCGCGCCCACCGCTCGCCGTAGTGCGGACTCAGGAGCAGCTTATCGACCACCTTTTCGTAGGCGTTCGCGTCCTTGTCGCTCACGAATGCGGCCACTTCTTCCGGTGTCGGCGGGAGGCCGATCAGGTCGAAGTACACGCGGCGGACGAGCGTGCGGCGGTCCGCTTCCGGCGACAGTGACAGCCCCTTGTCACTCAATTTCGCCATGACGAAGGCGTCGATGGGGTTCGCGCTTCTCTTCGGCTCGCGGGTCGCGGGCGGTGTGGGCTTCTTGATGGGTTGAAGGGACCACCAGTCGTAGCCGGCGCGCGTCGAGCTGGTGAAGCGGAACGGGTCGATGGGGTCGGTGCCCCACTTCGCGCCGCCCTCGATCCACTCCTTGAGGAGCTTCTGCTCGGCGTCCGAAAGCGGCTTCTTGGGCGGCATCTCGCCGGCCGCGACGCGCTTCCACAACTCGCTGTCCGCGGGCTTGCCGGGCACGATCGTTTCGGCCGCGCCCGCTTTGCGCGTCAGGTCGAGCTTCCCCTTGGGCTTCGCCCCGCCGTGGCAGTCGGTGCAGTGCGACGCGAGCAGCGGCGCGATCCGCGTGTCGAAGTCCGGCGGCGCGGCGACCGCGCCCGACGCGAGGAGCAGGAGCGCGGCGAGGGAGAGGGTACGCGGCATGATGCGGTTCGCGCGTGTGGTGGGATAAGGTGATTGTCGGGCGCGGCGGCGGAACAATCTAGCCCCTAGCCGGCGTGAGGATAGTGTGGTGGTGTTCCGTCCGCGTCCGGGCTACACGTCCCCCGCGTTTGCGGAGAAGGTGTTAAGGAATGGGTGTTTTCAGGACCGAAGGTCCGTCCTCCCTCAGCCCAGGCCACCGGCCTGGGTTTACGTTTAGGATGTCGTTTAGCGCGGCCCTTCAGGCCGCAATGGCACGCCCGCCACGAACCCAGGCCGGTGGCCTGGGCTGAGGGAACCCGGTCCTTCGGACCTGAAAACAACACCCACGAACCCAGGCCGGTGGCCTGGGCTGAGGGAGAGCGGACCTTCGGTCCTGAAAACAACACCCACGAACAGGCCGGTGGCCTGGGCTGAGGGCAGGGCGTGCGCACTATATCTGCCTTGAAAATCGAGGATTTCCAGAATTCGGAGGCCAGCGATTAGCTGGTTTCAGCGGTAGTGGTCGCTCAAAA
>JAYUBA010000020.1:0-9230 GCA_043741075.1 Frigoriglobus sp. | reverse complement strand
GCCGTCTTCTCTTACTGATTTCATCTGCGTCTTCTCTGCGTCATCTGCGGGCGGTTTTCATCTGCCCCTGACGATACCCGCTCGCGGCGGAATGTCCAACTCCGTGGCCGCGCCGTACCACTTCACCTATGCGCACTGCCGCACTTATTCTGCTGTACGTCGCCGCGCCCGTCGTCGGCACCTACCTCGTGTTCCGCCCGACGTTCGACTCGCGGTTCGCGCACATCCAGACGGAGCGCGGCGACGGCCTGCTGAACCACTACCTCCTCGAGAACTCGTGGCTCGCGGTGAGCGACCCGAACTACCGCGGGTCGCTCCTGTCGCCGCCGATGTACCACCCCGCGAAGCGCACCATCTACTACTCCGAGAACCTGTTCGGCGTGGCCCCCGCGTACTGGGCGCTGCGGCCGTTCCTGCCCTACGACCTCGCCTACGCGTGGTGGCAGATTCTTCTGAGCGCGCTGAACTTCGTCGCGTTCGCGGTCGCCGCGCGGTGGCTGAAGATGCCGCACCTGATCGCCGTCGGCGGGGCGTTCATGTGGGCGTTCGCGATGGTCCACGCCGACCAGATCAAGCACCAGCAGATGATCGGCCGGTTCTGGATGCCCTTCGCGGTGTACTACGCGATCGCGCTCGTCACCGAGCCGTCGGCGAAGGCGCTCAACCGGTTGCTGGGCTGCGTGTTCCTCCAGAGCCTCGCGTGCATCTATACCGGGTGGTTCCTGGTCGCGGGGCTGGCCGTGTTCGTGCCGCTGCTGACCGCACTGCGGCCGGGCGCGGGCGGCGCGCTGCGCCAGTTCGCGCGCGAAAACAGGGGGAAGGTGATCCGCGTCGTCGGACTGTGGGGGCTGGCGCTGGCAGCGCTGTTCGTGCCGTACATGGTGGTGAACTTCGGCATCGCGCGCCACTACGAGGAGACGCACGGGCTGATGCCCACGCCGTCGGCGTGGCTCACCGGCCCGCCGGACTCGATGTGGACCGTCACCACGTCGCCGTACCGCGTGCCCGTGTACTTAGAGTGCTGGCTGTTCTCCGGGTTCACCTTCTACGCGCTGATGCTCGCGGCGGCGGCGAGTCTGTTCTTCGCGAAGCGCGATGCGCGCCCGGCTGGGTGGGCGGTCGTCGCCGCCGCGATGTGTACCGTCGCGCTGTGGGTGCTGCTGACTCTCACCCCGCACGAGCAAGGCGATTCGCTGTGGCGGGTGGTACGATACCTGCCCGGCGGGCTGGCGATCCGGTGCGTGTCGCGGGTGTACGTGATCGTGTACCTGTTCGGCAGCATCGCGGCGCTCATGTGGCTGACGCAAGCGACCGAGCGCATCGGCCGCGGGTGGGTGCGGCACGCGGTGCGGGCGGTCGTCGTCGGGGCGATGATGTTCGAGCAGACGCAGTACCAGCAGCCGAGTTTCGCGCGGCAGAATTTCTACCCACTCGTAGACGAAGCGGCGAAGGACTTGAAGGGCGCGGAGGCGGGTTACGTGGTGCCGCGGTACGTCGATCCGACCGGGTGGCTGGGTTATGGGGCGGACGGCGAGGTGTTCGCGATGTGGGTGGGCCTGCGGGCGAACGTGCCGGTGGTGAACGGGTACAGCGGGCGCGCGCCGCAGGGGTTCCCGCCGTTCGGTTCGCTGACCGACGACCAGCTCCGCGACTGGCTGACGGGCAAGGTCCGCGGCACAGTGCGCGTCGTCGATCCGGAGGCGCCCGGCCGGCCGCGGGACGTGGTGGTGGAGTAGGTCGCGGTTGGGGTCAGGAAATCTCCGTGTGCGGGAACCGCGCGCGGGCGGCGGTCATCAGCCCCGCCTCGCGGCCCATGATCCCCGGCAGGTTCAGCGTGACCAGCCGGACCAACTGCGGGCAGTCGAGCAGGTGCCCGAGTTGCCCCGGCCGCAGGGTGGTGACGGTGAGGTGGCGGAGCGGGGCCGCGGCGAACGCCGCCTTCACCGTCAGCCGGACGCTGTGCATCCGGAGCGTGCGGGCCGTGTCGATGAACCCGCGCACGAACAGGTCGCCCCACTCCACCTCCAGAATCGTCGGCAGCTCGTCGAACCACCAGTCGCGGGCCGCCTTCAGCAGCTCCGACGCCCGTGTGCGCGCCGCGGATAGCGTCGGGTACGCGGGGCACAGGCCCAACGCCTCGCACTGCAACCGGATGAACTCCGCGCGCTCGGGTTTGCCGTTCTCCTGAAGCCAGTCCGCGTAGATGAGCCGCGGCGTGTCCTCGGCGGGGTTCTCGCAGATTGCGCGCAAGAGCGCGTCGCCGTCACTGGTCATGCGCGGAACTCCGGGTACACTCGTGGCTGGCTCCAGCATACCAGAGGCGAACCATGAATCCCACCCGCCGTGATGTCCTCGGCGCCGCTGTGGCTGCCACAGGGGGCTTACGCCCCCCGCTCCGGGGCGCAGAAGACAGCAAGCTCACGCTCGCGACGTTCGAGACGGAGGTGACTATTCCCATCGGCCACCCGTGCATGGGCGGCGGCATCGCCCCCGCGAAGGAAGTACTCGACCCGCTCCTCGCGCACGGCTTCGTTCTGTATGGAGCCGGGAAGCCGGTGGTGTTCGTCGCGCTCGACTGGTGCGAAATCCGCAACGGCGCGTACGACCTCTTCCGCGACAAGGTCGCGAAGGCCGTCGGCACCGACGCCGTTCGCGTAATGCTCTGCGCGCTGCATCAGCACGACGCTCCCATCATGGACATCGAAGCGCAACAACTGCTCGAAAAGCACAAGGCGAAGGGCGCGGTGTGCGACCTCGCGTTTCTGGAGAAGGCGGTGGCGCGCGTGGCCGCCGCCGCGAAGGCGTGCCTGAAGGGCGCGAAGCCGGTCACCCACATCGGCACCGGCGAGGCGAAGGTGGAGAAGGTCGCGTCCAACCGGCGGTGGACCGACGAGGGCGGCGCGGTGCGCTACGACCGCATGTCCGCGAGCCGCGACGCCAAGATTCGCGCGGCCGAGGAGGGCACCGTCGATGCGATGCTGAAGACGCTCAGCTTCTGGAACGGCGACACGCCGCTGTGCGGCCTCTCGGCGTACGCGACGCACCCGATGAGCTACTACGGCCGCGGGGGCGTGACCGCGGACTTCGTCGGCATGGCCCGCAAGCGGCGTCAGGCGGACACGCCGGGCGCGATGCAGATGTACGCGAGCGGGTGCAGCGGGAACGTGACCGCGGGCAAGTACAACGACGGCGACCCGGCCAACCGCGCCGTGCTCGCCGACCGCATTTTCGCGGGCATGGCCGCCGCGTGGAAGGCCACCAAGAAGACCGCGGTGAAGGACGTGACCTTCCGCTCCGTGCCGCTGACGCTGGAAGCGCGCACCTCCGAGGGCTTTTCGGAAGAGGCGCTCCTGAAGAAGCTGAAGGACGACCCGAAGCCGTTCGGGCAGTGCCTGGCGGCGCTGGGCTTGAGCTGGAAGCACCGGTGCGACGCGGGCAGGGCCATCGACCTCCCCGTGCTGGACTTCGGCGGTTCCGCGCTCGCGCTCCTTCCGGCCGAGAGCTACGTCGAGTTCCAGCTCGCGGCGCAGAAGGCGCGCCCGGACGCGTTCGTGCTGGTCGCGGGTTACGGCGAGTGCGGGCCGGGGTACATCCCCATCGAGCGCGCGTGGAAGGAGAACGACGGCAACCTGAGCGACTGGTGCTGGATCAACCCGGGCAGCGAGAAGAAGATGACCGAGGCGATTGAGAAGGCTTTGAAGAAGGACTAACCACAGAGGCACAGAGAAGACCGGAGAGAGTTAAAACAAGAGCCTCTTCCGGTCCGGCCTGGGTTGTGTTCGTCACAGCACCATTCGCTTCAATCCGTTCACCAAGACAGGGACGTTGAAGTTGATGAGTAAGCCGACACGAACTTTGCTCAGGCGCAGATAGGTAAGCAGTTGCGCCTCGTGAACCGGGATTATTTTCTCGACCGCCTTCAACTCGACGACGAGTCGGTCGGGGAAATACAGGTCCATCACAAGGTCGTCGCCCAGCGCCGTGCCCTTGTACGTCATTGGCAGCCGTACTTGCGGTTCGACCGGGCAACCGCGCAGCCGGAGTTCGATCTCCAAGCCCGGCCCCATGATCCGATGTACTTCGATCGCCGCACCGATGACGAGCGCGGTGAAGCGCTGGTAAACTGACTCCAGCAACCGCGGGTCTTTCTCTTCTGACATGCTACTCTCCGGTCTTCTCTGTGACTCTGTGCCTCTGTGGTTAGCTCTTCGCCTTTCACGCGACCACCACGTGCGGCTTGCGGTCCTCCGGCACGTCGGCGCGGCGGATCAGCGTGTACACCATCCACGGCACGTTCCCCATCCCGAACAGCATGAAGTGCAGGTTCGCCGTCACCGGGTTCTCCGCCGACCAGCCGAAGTGGACCTCCGGCACCCCGCCCGTCTTCGCCAGCTCGATCGCCGCCGCCGCGATCGCGTGCGCGAGCGAGCAGCACCGCGTGATGTGGACCACCACGCGGCCGTCCTCGCGGACGATCCGCACCAGCGGGCGCTGCTTGAAGTCGCTCGGGTCGGCCAGTTCCGCCAGCACGAACACCACCGGCAGCGTGCCCGGAATGCGGTGCCGCAGGCGCACCTCGATCTCCTTCTCGCGCAGGTCCGCCAGGCCCGGCCGGATCGGCACCAGGATCGGCAGGTCCGCCGCCGTCAGCTTCTCCCACTCGTACTCGGTCGCCTTGTCCGCGAACTCGAACGACTCGAACCGGAATTCGGTGCTGCGCCACGCGCGGATCGCGATCGACATCCCCATCACGAGCGCGACGAACGCGCCCGCGACCGCGGCGCCGACGGGCCGCTCGCCCGCCACCCACGCGGCACTCGCGACGAACACCGCGAGCGCCGTCACGAACAGCGGCGGCACGCGGAGCGCCTTCCGCCAGTTCCGGTCGGCCCGCCGGTTCCACACGTCCACGGCCGCGGCCAGCGCGGCGAACGCGAACAGCGCCAGCACCGCCGTCAGGTACGCGGCCCGGTGCGCGTCCACGTCGGCCCCGTAGTACGCGGTCACCGCGAACTTCACGCCCAGGAACAGGTACGCCAGCACGCCCCAGTTCACCGACCACGTGAACTCCATGCCGAGCCGGTTCAGGTACGGCGGGATCCACGACGCGAGCGTCAGGGCGAAGGTCAGCCCGGCGAGCGCGAGGATCGCGACCGTGGCGAAGTCGTAGGCGGTGCCGAACGCGAGGCCGAACGCGGAGTTCATCGCGGCCGACGGCTGGCCGTCGGAGAGCGCGCCCCCGTGCGCGAGGTACGCGAGCGACCGGTACTTCGCCTGTCCGTTCACTTCTTGCGCGGACGGCGGAATCAGCACCGTTGTGACGAGCGTGGAGGTAAGCAGATAGGTTGACATCGTGACGGCCGCGACCGCGAGCAGCACGCGCGTGTTGCGGATCACGCCGCGGGGCTTCTCGACCGTGTCGCCCTTCTTGCCGCGCACGAGCGGCATCGCCATGAGCGTCAGCTCGAAGCCGCTGAGGCCGAGGCACAGCGCCGGGAGCAGCGGGACGCACGCCCCGAGCAGCGCGCCCCAGTCGCCGGACGGTTTTGCTTCGGCACCGGGCTTCCAGTTACCGGCCCACACGTCGGCCCACCACGCTTCGACCAACTGCGGGCGGTCGATCAGGTACGCGACGCCGCTGCCGACCACGACGAGCGTCATGGCGAGGTAGAGGAGCACGGTGACGGCCGCGAGTCGCACGAAGTTCCGCGTGTAACCTTTGAAGAAGATCAGCCCCGCGACGGTACTCAGCACGATGATGACGAGCGAAACGACCGTCTGCCGGTGCCACAGTCCTTCGCTGTGGTCCTTCACCCAGTCGGGCAGTTGTTGCCGCCAGCCTTCGCCGTGGCGGGTGGCCGCGTCGAGCGTCTGTTGCCACTGCGGGTGCGGGTTGAAGGTGAGGTGTTCGGCCGCCGCCGCCGCGGAGAACGTGCGGGTGAACACGAGGTCCACCGCGCCGAACGCGAGCAGCACGAGCAGGAGGAACTTCCCGAACCAGCCGGGGATGACGCGTTCGAGCAGCGCGGTGGACCCGCCGCCGTGCGGCGACCGCCCCGCAATGTACCAGTACACCGGCAGCGCGAGGAACAGCGTGACGCACGCGACCAGCACGGTGACGAGCGGAGCGAGCCGCCCGGCCGCGGCGAACGCGAGCGACGGTTGGTAGGCGAGCGTGCTGAGGTAGTCCAGCCCGATGACGCACAGCACCCACGGCCACGCCGCGCGGAACGGCACCTCTGGCGCCGCTTGCGGCTTCGCGGGTGGCGCTGTCGGAGTTGTGGGGGAACCGGCGTGCGGCTCCCCCATTGGAGGCGGAGGGTCGGTGGCTTCGCCGGAGTTGACTTCGGGCGCGGGCATGGTGGGCATCTCCAGACGGCCAGGGTGCCCGGCCGACTGCACCTCATTTTACGCGGCCGGCCGGGCAGAATGCACGCAATCGCGGAAGGCGTGATAGGTATTGGAGTTCCGGTGACCGCGGGTGTTGTCGAACGGGTTCGCCGGGGTTGCGGTCCGCCGTTCCGAGAGGCCGCCCGCTACCGACGCCGGCGAAGCAGGTGAACGGCCATGCCGAGTGCCCCCAATCCAGGCAAGAAACTCCCACACAGCATTCCGAGACCAGTGGGAGTGTCCAGGCCGGCGTTGGCTGCTCCCACCGCCGAGCAGGCGCCGCTGATCAGGAGAAATGGAGCGAGAACCAGGCACCCGTACCCCACGACTCGCGGGCCGGCGTCGGGACGCGCGTTCTCTTTGGGCGCAACGTACGACTGCTCGACCGACCGCGTCGCGAAGTCGTAACCGCAATCACAGCGTTGCGCCGATGGCGGGTTGACCAACCGGCACTTGGGACAGTCCTTCGTTCCCGCCATGCGTGCCCTGTGGTCGAACATGAGACGGGTGCTGTTCTACGAACTTGGTTCGCGCGGGCTGTTCGTCGGTCGGCATCGGAACCTCACCTACGCGACACCCTTGTCAACCGGTGCGCCCTCCGCGAGCAACTCCAGCAGGCGCGTCGCCATCCGCGGACCGGCGCCCGCGTCTTCGTGCTTGAAGAACACGAACGCGTCCCGCCAGCGCTGCTGACGCATTCGCTCGGCCCACAGATTCAACGCGGTGTCGTCGTAGTCGGGGCGGCGCAGGCGGAGGTAGCCGAAGTCCGCGGTGGACACGAACGGCACCTCCAAGTCGTCCCCCGCGTCCGCGACGCACATCGCGGTGTGGTGGTCGCGGAGCGCGGTAAACACCTCGTCGTCGAACCACGACGCGTGCCGGAACTCGACCGCCGCGCGGCACCCCGTCGGCACGAGCGCGAGGAACGCGCGGAGCCGCGGCACGTCCTTCTTGAAGTTCGGCGGCAACTGGAACAGCACCGGCCCCGACCGCTCCTTCAACGTGACTGCCGCGTCGAACAGCGACGACACCATCTCGCTCACGTTCGCGAGTCGCTTGACGTGGGTGATCTCCTGCGGCGCTTTCAGCACGAACCGGAAGTCCGCGGGCACCTGAGCGGCCCACGTTTCGAGCAACGGCGCGGTGGGCGGGCGGTAGAACGTGTTGTTGATCTCGACGGTGCGGAAGTGCGTGCCGTAGAAGCCGAGCATCTGTTTGGCGGGCATCTTGGCGGGGTAGAAGGTGCCCTTCCACTCCGGGTACGAGTAGCCGCTGGTGCCGACGTGAACGTTCATGTGTCGCGCCCTCCGTGACGCGGTTTTGTTGTCGGGTTGTAATCGGCGAATCGCCGGGTCGAAACTGTCGCGCCTGAAAGCGGCGTGGGCCATTCATTGGCTCCAGCGGCTACTCCGATGGGGCACCACTTTCCCCGTCTCCACGTCCGCGACGATGACGCCCGTGAAGACCACCGTAGTGGCGGTGTCCGCTGCAACGGCGGCGACGGACGTTAGCAGGAGTAACCCGGTCAACAGCCATCGCATGTCGTGCGCCCTCCGCCGCCGAACGATGAATCCCACCTGCCGCCGCCCACAGAGACGACGACTCAACGAAGTTGGCTTGACGGGCGGCGGTCAGGTGCAACGTCGGGTTCGGCGATGCTACGAGCCGCGGCGGGCGAGCCGTGACCAGACCGCCAAGGCGAGTATCGTGACCGCTCCGCCGGCGGCAACCTTGACCGCGAATGCCGGCCAGAAGTCGAGGGGCGGACGGACGGCCGCGCCCACCGCTTCTGTGACGCCTATCCCGAGGCCGACGCAAATGAGAACAGCGATCCAGTTGTGGGTGGGCCAACCCGCAAGTGGCTTCGGACCTTCTCCCATGTGTTCACTCCCCTCGCCGAACGACCCATCTCAGCAGCGGCGGGGGATACTGAGGCTATGAATCCCAGAAAGCAATCGTGCCCCCGCCGTCTGCTGCAGCGCCTGGTTAGGCGTCTGGGAAGATACCATCGACCCAGCCCCGCACTACTCCGTGGCATGGTGCCCAAGCCTGCCACACCGATGCCGCCCACCGTCGCACGGCCTCGCGGTGTTCGTCGGGGCCGGCCGCCGCGTACACGTCGGCCACGGTGATGACGCCGAGGCTCGCCGGCAGGGGCAGTGGGACGAACCGCGACTTGTGCGCGGCAATCGTCACCATCGCGGCGTTGGCACGGCTCACGTCGAGACCCCCGCTCCAGCAACAGACACAGCCGACACAGGTGGAACCCGACCGACCGCGTGTTCTCGGCGGATGGGCTGTGCGGGTGCTGGACCGCGAACACATCGACGGTCAGCCGGTGGATGCCGCTGAAGCCCGCGTAGTCGGCGTACTCGCGGGCCAACACCTCTCCGTAGGTGGACCAGCATCCGGACGACGACAACATGTAGGAATGCGTCGGGCCATCGGTCTCCGGGAACAGTCCGCCACATCCGCAGCACGGGGTCACGGTCCGACACTCTCCGGGTTTGTCGCCTAACTTGTGTTTAGCCTGACACGTGCTGCGCGTTGGGGCTGACCGGCCGGTCAGCCCTAAATACACGCCGGTCAGCCCTAACGCGCAGATTAACTCCCCGCCGTTTGGCCCGCAACTCGGTAGTGGTACAGTTTGGCGACCGAGTGCCTGAAATCACAGAGCAGTCGGGGTCAAACTGTACCACTACCCGCAACTCCTTTACGGCAGAATAATCGAGACTTCTCGGTGGACGCGACTGGTCTTAACTTGCTGCGCTGATTGATCTTCTCAAGAAATCCAGCCTGTGCCTCTTTGGGGGTTACCACACCAACCCATCGAGGACACA
>JAYUBA010000019.1:0-9233 GCA_043741075.1 Frigoriglobus sp. | reverse complement strand
GCTCTCTGTGGTGGATCACGTCAGCCGGACGTTGCGCTGGTTCGGCAACCGGCTACTTCCGCGACCCGTGCTGCTACCGGGGCGCTAAACAAGTACTTCGTAGTAGGGCTGAATTCCAAGCTCAGCGATCGTCTTATCCGGCTGTCCCCGTTCGATGAGTGTGGTAGGAATTTGGTGCTTGACGATTCTCTGCGCCATGACTGTTCTCCACTCTGTTTTTGGCGACATAATTCCACCATATGCGCCTTGAAGCTCTTGTCAAAGTCCGTTGGCACATTCTTTTCCGCTCACTCCACCGCGAATAACTCCGGGTGGTCTTCCTCCAACAACTCTTCGCGCGTCTTCAGCCCTGTGCCACCGCCAAGTTCCGCCCGGACAAAATCGAAAAGAATTCCGAAAAGCGCGCGAACCATTGCGTAGAGAACTGTGTCCGAGAAGGGTAACCACACCGGGAGTTCGCCCGGCGTGGGTTATTGGTAACGACGACGGAACGCGAAAATCGGCGGAGCCGGTTGCAAAGCAGGCCGCGACTGGGTATGCTATCCAGTCAGAGCCGGGCGACCCCGGTTCGCGTCGTTTGTGTTCTCTGTAACCCTTTCACCCCTTACGTCCGCGACGGCTTCGTAACTCAACATGGCGTGCCCGCTCACGGGTTCCGCCGCAACAACAGTCCGCTGGAGGTGTGTGATGACCCTGACCAACCTGACGACCGTGACGACGAAGACCGCGACGGTGACCAGCTTCGTGCTGGCCACCCCGGCCGATCGCATCGGTCTGGGGTTCGGCGCGGGCCTCGCCTATCCGGCGGACTCCCTGTCCCTGGGGCACTTCCCAACGCCCCACAATCCGACCCCTGAACAGGGTCGGTCACGGCAGGGTCAGTCCGCGACGCAGATGCGAAAGCAGATGCGGGCGGGCGGGCCTGTCGCCGTGCCCCCGGCCGGTCCGGCCGGATGTCTACCCCCTGGTCCCCGCGCTGCCCGCGTCGCGTGGCCGCTTACCGCCAGTGCAAGCTGGTCGGTACGCGCCACAGACCACAGCCGGAACCGCCTCCCGAAGGTGTGCGTCCGACTCCACGACCGCGACTGCCAATCGCCGGTCCGGAGCGACGAGAAACGCACCTTAGAACGGGAAGTGGCTTCGGCGACGGCAGCCGGAAAGTGAGGTGACCGTTGGCTTAAACGCACCGCGCAACCGGATTGACCACGCGAGCCTTCCAATGGACCTCGCGGCCTGTCGCAGCGAAGCGCTGCTTCACGGCCGCTCCAATAGGCTCGGATGAACAACCGTAGTTTCGTATCGCGTTTGAGCAATCGGTCACAACCAGGCGTTCTTCGTTCAACCTCGTTGGTCCCTGACAGGTGCGAGTGAGACCTTGCCGGGTCGCACGGTGCGCCGGTGCCATGAAGCAGACGGGTGTTCCCATGCACCCAGTCGTTTCAGGAAACCGCCGTCGCATGTGACGAACCGCCCGCGTCCCCCTCTCACCTCACGACGGGTAAAAGCCGCCGCGGCTTTCCCGGTTTCGGTTCCCGACGAATCTCCGCGCCGTCGTCCCTTTAAGGACGAGGGGCGCGGGGGTCGGTGACGCCGTGACCGCGAGCCGCCCGGACCGGGAGCATGCCGGCCCCCTTCCTCTGATCCGAGGAGGGCCGCGTTCCCGCCGGAGGTGCCGCGCCAGCGACAACATAAGGGAATGGATCGGGACAGGAGCCCAACCATGAGCTGGACCGAAATCACCGTGCTGGTGGAGAAGGCGAAGACGGGCGACCGGGAGGCGTACGGCGAGCTGGTCACCCGGTTCCAGAGCAGCGTGTACGCGATGGCGCTGGGCCGGGTCCGGAACCCGCTCGAGGCGCAGGAGCTGGCGCAGGACGTGTTCGTCCACGCGATGCGGAAGCTGCCGCAGCTGCGCGACCCGCGGTGCTTCGCCGGGTGGCTGCGGCGGATCACCGCGCGGATGGCGATCAACCGGCTGACCCGGCGCGGCCCGCTGTTCGGGGCCGACCCGGAGCTGCTGGACGCGGTCGCCGCGCGGACCCGCACCGCCGAGGACAACTTCGCGGCGGGCGAGGCGGTGGAGCAGCTCAAGGCGGCGCTGGCCGAGCTGAAGCCGCTGGACCGGCAGGCGCTGGAGGCGTTCTACCTGCGGGGCCGGAGCCTGAAGCAGATCGCGCGGGAGTTCGCCGTCCCGACGGGCACCGTGAAGCGGCGGCTGCACGTCGCCCGTCTGCGGCTGAAGGACGTGCTGGAGGGCATCGACCCGACGCTGGCGGAGCGGTTCGCCGGCGCCGGGGCCGAGCTGGCCGCCGTGTAATGTAATCACTGAGCGGGGGGTCAGCCCCCTGTGCCATCTTCAGCGACGCCGTAGGCTCCCTCGCCTACGGCGTTTCTTTTTGCGCGCCGCTTCGGGTACGATGAACTGTGGAGGAACACCCGATGCCGCTGCACGATCATTTCCACCCGCCGGTTTCGCTCCGCAAGTCGTGGGAGAGCATCCACAACGGCTGGGCGTTCGTCATTGCGCAGCGGCTCAACGGGACGATCCTTCCGGCTCGGTTTGAAGCCACACCGAAGATTCACCTCAGTTCGCACATTGAAGAAGAGGGCAGCCCTCCGCTCATCGTCGAAGACGAGAACACGATCCCGATTCAGACTTACGCTCCGCCCGCGCCGCTGGCGGGCGAAGTCGTCATGGCGGACGCGGACACGTTCGAGATCAACGTGTACAAGCAGGACGGCGGGTGGAAGCTGGTCGCGGCGATCGAACTGGTCAGCCCGGCGAACAAGGACCGGTCGTCGCACCGCCGCGCGTTCGCCACCAAAGTCGCGTCGTACTTGCAGCAGGGCGTGTCCGTCGTCACCGTCGATGTGGTCACCGAGCGGGCCGCGAACCTGCACGAGGACGTGTCCGCGGCGCTCCGCCTGCCGGACGCGCTCGACTGGCACTCGCCGACCGGGTTGAGCGCGGTGTGCTACCGGCTTCTGCGCGTCGAGGGCAAGGAGCGGTTAGAAGTGTGGCCGCATCAACTCGCGGTCGGGAGCGCGTTGCCCACGGTCCCGCTCTGGCTGGAGCCGGTGCTCGCGGTCCCGCTGGAACTGGAACTCACCTACACCAACACCTGCGAATCCCTACGCATCGCCTGAATCGGAGGGACACCCGATGCCGCTACGCGACCACTTCCACCCGCCGCTCTCGGACTTCTGCCCGTGGTCGAGTTTCCACGGGAACTGGGCCACGAAGATGGTCGATCGTCTGAACGGCGATCGGCTCTCTGAAAAGTACACGGCGCAGTCTGGCCGTCACTTCGGTGCCCAAATTGGAGCGGATGTCGCTACTCTGGAACGAACCCCACGCGGTTCTCTCTTCGAGGACGTAAACGGCTCCGGCGGCGGGGTCGCGACGACCGCCACTGTCTACTCACCACCCGCTGCCGAGTTGTTTGCGAGCGTCGAGTTCGACGACCCCGACCTGTTCGAAGTGAAAATCTACCGCGGTTCCGGCGGGTGGGAGCTGGTCGCCGCGGTCGAACTCGTGAGCGAAGCGAACAAGGACCGCGGGGAGAGCCGGCGGACATTCGCCGTGAAGTGCGGCAGCTATCTTCAGAAGGGAATCGCGCTCGTCGTGGTCGATACGGTCACGACGCACGCGGCCGACCTGCACGACGAGCTATGCGACCTGATCGAAGGCACCGACGCGTTGCGCTGGACTTCTCCCAGCGGGTTGTCGGTCGTGGTGTACCGGGCGACGCGGACCACCGGCGCGACCGGTCCCGCTCTCAAACTCGACGTGTACCCGTTCCCGGTCGGGATCGGTCAGCCGCTGCCGACCGTTCCGCTCTGGCTCGGCCGCGACCTCGCGGTGCCGCTGGAACTGGAACTCACCTACACGCGCGCACGCGAGTCGCTGCGCATCTCCTGACCGCTCGGCGGGGTCTACACTTCGCCGTCGCCCGACCGGTGCGACGTTGGCGTTCTCGTGCATACGTTCCACCGGTCTGGAGACCGGTGCCACGAACACAGGTTGGGACGGCGCAGAGCCTCCTCCCAACCTACAAGACGACAAGAGCGCGAAGCTGGATCGCGTCGGCCGGGCACACCAGCTCGCACGCCGAACACGAGACGCAGTCGCGGGGCCGCGGCAGCCACGGGCGCGGGCCGCTCATCGCGAGGCAGTCGGCCGGGCACACGGCCACGCAGTCGCCGCACCCCGTGCAGCGGGCCGCGTCCAGCACCGGCAGTTCGCCTAACGGGTTCACTCGTGCAGTTCCTCGTCCGCCAGGTCGATCACGTCGTCCGCGGCCTTCGGCCGCACGCGCTTCGGCTTCGGCGCGCCCGCCGACGGGTTCGCCCCGCCGGGAACCTCGCCCACCACGCGACGGACCGCGGACGCCATCAGCCCGCTAATCACGTCCTCTAACACCGGCTTCGTCAGCGGCGGGAACAGGACGTACCGCGCGCCGAGGTCGAACAGCGCCGCCGTCCACGCCACGCGGTCGGCGTCGTTGAGCTTCACGTCGCTCACCGCCACCACCGGCACGTCCGGGCACTCGCGGCGGGCGTCGGCGATCAGTTTCAGTGCGGCCAAGTTGTCCTCCGCCAGTTCCACCTGAACGACCAGCACGCACGGCCGCCGCTCGCGGGCCAGCGACAGTCCGGCCTCAACACTGCGCGTGCCGCGGACCAGCCACGCGCCCTCGGCCGCGATGTCGCCCAGGTGCCGGGCGATCCACCCGTCGTACTCGACCACCACGAGTTGCGGCGCACGCATGTGTCACTCCGCCTCGTTCTTCTTCCGCGGCTTCGGGGGCTGCGGCGGAACCGGAACGCCGAGCGCCTCCAGCCGACGCGCCAGCCGCGCGCGGAACACGCCGAGCAGATCGGCCGCGCCCGTCTGGCTGTTGTTGGTCTTCCGCAGCGCGAGTTGAATCAGCCGCTTCTCGACCGCTTCGAGGACCGCGTCCAGGTTCAGCGGCTTCGGCGACTGCGTCCGCGGGAGGCCGGCGCGAACGCGGAGGTCGTGCGGCAGGTGTTCGCGCAGGATCGGCCCGGAGGGCGAGAGCGCCGCGGCCCCGGTCAGCACGTCCACCAGTTCGCGGACATTCCCCGGCCACGGGTGCGCGCGAAGCACCGGCAGCGCTGCCGCGTCGATGGGTCGGTCCGGGACGACCCGCGCCGCGAGTCGCGGGAGGTCGTCGAGGCGGTCGCGGAGCGGCGGCACGCGCAACTCGAACGCGGAAATCGCGGTCTGGAACACCGGCACCAGCGCACCGGCCGCGACCCCTTCCTGCGCGGTTCCTTCCGACCCGCAGATCAGCCGCATGTCGGGCTGGTTCTGGTAGTGGTCGGCGAGCCGCTGTTGCAGGTCGCGCGGCAGACCGGTCGGTTCTTTCAGGTATAAGGTGCCGACGCGATCGGATTCCGACAACCCGCCGTGACCGAACAGCAGGCTTTCGATGAGGTACGGCTGAAGCCCGGCGCAGTCGAGGGCGACGAACGCGCGGTCGCGGAGCCGGCTCGCGGAGTGGATGACGCGCGCGACCGTCTCCTTGCCGGTGCCCGGTTCGCCCACGATCCACACCGGCGCGTTCAGTTCCGCCGCGAGCCGCACCTGCGCGACGAGCCGCGCCGCCGCGAGCGATTCCCCCGCGAGCGACTCCGGGCTGAAGTGCTGCGCGTGCTGCTCGCGGAACGCGGCCACGCCGGCGGGGATCCGCCGCGCCGCGGCCGGGACCGGTTCGCCCACCACCGCGACGAACCCGACGACGCCGAACAAACCGTCTTCGCCAGAAAGCGGCGCGAAGGTGACATCCCACCACGGCGGGCCGCTGCGGTTGGGCGGGGCAGGTCGGCGGGCGCGGTCGGCGCGGCCGGCGCTTGCTTCGGGCGTCGGCGCGAGCGCGGCCTGGAGCGGCGTGCTGCTCTTTCGCGCGGAGCAGACCATGCCGAGCGCCTCGCTCAGCTTCACGCCGGTGAGCTTCTCCCACGCGGTGTTGGCGAAGCGCAACCGCTTGCCCTTACCGAGTACGAACACGGGGGTCGCGGACTGCTGGAAGAACGCGCGCCACCCGAACCCGCCCGACCCGCGCGGGCGGCCCTTCCCGGACGGCGGCTTGGGGGGCGTAGCCATGACTGGGCAGTGAAGTGGGTGGGCGGGCGAATCGATTACGGGGGCGGCGGGCTCCACGGGTTGCCGGCCAGCTCGCGCTTCCACACTTCGTCCTTGCCCTTCAGCACAGTGAGGGTCACCTTCGTCACCATCGCCGCGCCGGGCTTGAAGCCGGGCAACTGCTCCGCGACGCGGAACTCGTAATCGCCCACCTTATTGTTGAACGCGCCCGCCGGACCGGCCTTGAAGTCGTCGTCCTTCGGCTTGTCCTTCGTCGGGATCGTCTTGCCGGTCTTCAGATCGAACCTGGTCAGCCCGGACTCGTTCTTGCGCGCGGCGGCCTCGATCTCCGGCGTCGGCCGGGCGCCGCCGAAGTAGGACGTGCCCGCCTGCCACACCACGACCACGGTCTCCTCGTCCACCCGCGCGGCGGTGCGGAACGTGTGCCCGCCGACCTTCGCGGTCGTCGCCCAGTCCGGCAGTTCGATCGGGTCCGACTTGCCCGCCGTCTTCCCGGTGGCCGCGTCCATCGCCACCACGCGGAACGCGTTCGCCTTCTTCGCGTCGGCGACCCACGCGAGGACGAGTTTGTCCGACGCGCCGGCGAGTTTCGCGGCGTCCTTGTTCGTCCACAGCACCGTGCCCGTCGTCAGGTCGAGCGCCTCGATGCCGCCGTCCTTCGCCGGGACGAACACCGTCTTGTGGTCGCTCGACACCACGCCGACGCCGGCGACCGGCACACCGGCAGCGGGCTTGTCGGCGGCGTACAGCGGCACCGGCGCGAGCAGCGCGGCGACCGCGAGAAAGCGCGTCATGAGGGGAACCTCCGCGGGAGACGTGTCGCAGGGCATACCGAATCTGGTAGGACAGGCCTCCTGGCCTGTCATTGCTTCGACAGGCCGTAGGGGCCGGTCCTACAAGTACGTAGACAGCAGGTACAGCACGAGACCGATGGCGACCAGGAACCCGGTGATCCGCAGCCCCCACCCGGTCGCCTCGTGGACGATCTTGTCCCACCGGTCGTGGCGGGTGGCCGCGTACACGAGGCTCACCACCGCCAGCAGCACCGGCAGGTCCCAGTAGATGCTCACGGCCAGAAGCGGCAGCATTACACGCCCCCCTGTTGATGTGGCACGACGGGCAACTCCGGCACGAACCGGAGCCGATCCGGACAGAGCGATTGGTGTTCCGGCGGAATGGGCGGCGCGGTTGCGACGGGTGGTGCCGGTTCGGTCACGGCGGGAACGGGCGGCGGTGCGGTCGAAGGCGCGGGTGTCGCGGCGACCGACGCGTCCACGTCCTCCATCTCGGCCGCGTCGAACGGCGACACGGCCGGCGGTTCGCGGAACATCGGGCCGGCGAACGCGTCGTAGATCACCAGCAGGTTCAGCACGCCCGCGATCACCGTGTACACCCAGCCGAGGTCCCACCGCTTGTTGCCGTTCCGCTGGAGGTCGTTCAGTTCCTTCTCGTCGGGCGTGCGCTCGAACTTGCCGAAGATCGGGCCGGCGTCCTTGGTGCGGTCGAACACGACGTACTGGTACACCGCCGGCCACGCCGCGGTGCCGATCCAGAACTGGCCGAGGAACTGCGGCCGGTAGGAGACGGCCTTCGCCCCGCCGCCGAGGGTCTGTCCCGCGAGCGCCACCTCCGGAAGCCCGTCCGCGTCCGGCAGCCACACGTTCCGGAACTGGCCCATCCACATGCCGTAGAAGAACAGCAGGTACAGCCCGCCGAAGAACAGCAGCCCCTTCCCCACCCGCCCCTGGTAGATCTGGCCCAGACCGGGGATGAGGTAGCTCAGGAGTGCGGCGAGCGGGTCGAGTTTGACCGGCGGGAGCGGCGGATCGGTGGTCGGCGGGGACGCCATCAGGTGCCTCGGCGGATTGATCTGCGGGCAAACAACACACCGTGCCGCGACACTCAGTCCTTCGCCGACGGCCGGGACGGATTGTCGGTTCCCCAGATTATACAATCCGCATCATCGAGGCCAAGGGAGCGCGACGGGCAGCGTGACCCACCCCTGCACCTGCGCGACGTGCGCCGCGGTGTACGCGATCAGCCCCAGCCCGGCCATACCGTAGAGGTGCTTGAAGAACCCGGACCGCAGCAAGCGGCCCGGCGGACCGAACATTCCACAAATGCCGTCGAAAAGCGCGTTGAGCGCCACGAGCGGCAGGAGCGGGAGCGGGACCGGCGGCGCGGCCGGCTTCGGCGCGGGTGCGACCGGCTTCCGCGCGGAAACGACCGGCTTCGGGGCGGGCGCGGCCGGAGGGGGCACCTTCGCCGCCGGCTTCGGAACCGGCAGCGGCGCGGCGGACCTCGGCGCGGGCGGAGGCGCTTCGAACTTCAACGACACCGCCGACGGCGGATCGGGGAGCGCGATGTGCGGCTGGGACGCGCCGGCGACCGGGGACGGCGGATCGACCCGCCAACTCGGCGGTAGCGGCAGTTCGGCGGCTCGATCCGACGCGCCGCGGCCCGGCAGCGCGGCCGGCAGCGGCGTGTCCGGCGGGGCGAGCGGAACCGACAACATCCGCTGGAGCAGCGCGTCGAGTTCGTCGAGTTGCTGCCGGGTCAGGTCGTTCGGGCTGGGGGCGGTGGCCATGAGCATCCTTCCGCGGCCGAACCGCGACGCGTGCGCGGCCCGGCGTCCTGCCGGCCGTTGCACACCGGGGCGGAAGTCTAGCCCGCACGGAACGGGGAAAAAAGGGCAAGTCGGGGCGACGGCGCACTTGACGAATGTGGACGCGAGTATAGTATTCAGGAAGGCAGGGGTGCGCGTGAACGCGTTCGCGTTCCGCCCACTGCTGCGAGTCAGGCCGCCATATCCCAAAGTGGCGGTCTGGCGGCCTGGCGGCCTGACTGCTTGAGATCGAGAACACACCGGAGGCGGTATGAACGATCCGACCGACGAGCCGAAGCCGGAGGAGCCGAAGGCCGCGGACGAACCGAAGGCCGCCCCGGAGCCGGCGCTGGACATCACCGACGAGGAGTGGATTGCCGCGTCGCAGAGTTGCTGCGGGCGGAAGGGGTAGGATCGGCGAGCGGCGCGGCGTAAGCCCGCCGGTTACTTACAAACCACCGGTTACTTACAAACCACCGGTTACTTACAAACCACCGG
>JAYUBA010000018.1:0-2828 GCA_043741075.1 Frigoriglobus sp. | reverse complement strand
GTGCGACGCAACACCCCGTCGCTGACGCTCCGGGTTCGCCTTCGCACCATAATCCGCCGTCGAGATGCCCTTCAAGTCCTCGATCACGTCGTCGGCGTTGCGGACGAGTCGCGCGCCCTTGCGGATCAGTTCGAGGCACCCGGCGCTGGCGGGGCTGTCAGCCGCGCCGGGCACCGCGAACACCTCCCGGCCCTGCTCGCCGGCGTGCGACGCGGTGATGAGCGCCCCGCTCTTGGCGTTCGCTTCGACTACGATGACGGCGCGGCTCAGCCCGCTGATGATGCGGTTCCGGGCCGGGAACATGCCCGGCTGCGGGGCCACCGTCATCGGCGTCTCGGTGACCACCGCGCCCTGCTTCGCCACCGCGCCCGCGAGGTCCGCGTGCTCCGGCGGGTAGATCGACGACAGCCCGCCGGCCAGCACCGCGATCGTGCGGCCCCCCGCGTCCAGCGCCGCCCGGTGCGCCACGCCGTCGATGCCGCGGGCCAGGCCGGAGACGATCGTGAACCCGGCGCGGACGAGGTCGCGGGCGAGGTGCTCGGCCATCTTCCGCCCGTACGCGGTGCAGGCGCGCGAGCCGACGATGCCGATCGCGTTCGCATCGGCGTCCGCCCACGCGCCGCGGAAGTACAACAGCGGGGGCGGGGCGACCACGGACGCCAGCGGCGGCGGGTAACCGGGGAACCCGAGCGGCACCGGGCGCACGTCGTACCGACTGAGCAGGTCGAGTTCGGGGCCGATGTCCGCGGTGCGGAGCGCGGCCGAAAGCGACGCGGCCAGTTTCTCGCCGATCTGCGGGATTTCGAGCAATTCGGCCGCCGTGGCCCGGCGCGCCGCGGCGGGCGAGCCGAACCGCTCCAGGAGCGCGGCGGTGAGCTTCGGCCCCAACCCCGGCACGAGCGCGAGGGCCAGGTGATCGGCGAAATCGGGTGAGTCCGGCATCGGGCGAACGCACTGAGGTTGTGGGGCGGGACCGGACATACGATAACCGACGGACGCGCGGCGCGACAGGTCCGATTCCGGACCGGCGGCGCGAAGTTGAGACGCCGCTGGCGGTTTCCGCCCGCGTCGGGCATAATGCGGCCACCTACGGATTCAGGAGACGGCCGTGTTCGGCAACGGTAACAACCACAAGTTGAAGATCTTCAGCGGGCGCGCCAACCGGCCCCTCGCCGAGGGCATCTCCGCGAAGCTCGGCGTGCCCCTCGGCCGCGCCACGCTCGACGACTTCCCGGACCTGGAGACCAGCGTCCGCATCGACGAGGACGTGCGGGGCCGCGACGTGTTCATCGTCCAGCCGACCTGCACCCCGGTCAACCAGCACCTGATGGAACTGCTCATCATGCTGGACGCGCTCAAGCGGGCCAGCCCGGCCCGCATCACCGCGGTGCTGCCGTACTACGGGTACGCCCGGCAGGACCGCAAGGACAAGGGCCGCGTGCCCATCTCGGCGAAGCTCGTCGCCAACCTCATCACCCGCGCCGGGGCCGACCGCGTCCTCGCCCTCGACCTCCACGCGGCCCAGATTCAGGGCTTCTTCGACATCCCCGTGGACCACCTGTACGCGGTCAAGGAACTCGCCAAGCACGTCCGCACCCTGGGCATCCCGCAGGACGAGTTGGTGGTCCTCAGCCCGGACGAGGGGAGCATCAAGAAGGCGCTGGACTTCCAGAAGAACGTGGGCGGGAAGATCGCGGTGGCCGACAAGCGGCGGACCAGCGCCACCGAGATCAAGCACGGCCACCTGATCGGCGCGCCGGTCGAGGGGAAGACGGTGGTCATCTACGACGACATGATCTCGACGGCCGGCACCATCGTCGGGGCGGCGAACGTGGCGAAGGCGGCCGGGGCCAAGCGGGTGTACGTGTGCGCCACGCACGGGGTGCTGTCCGGCAGCGCCATCGCGAAACTGCGGGACGCCCCGATCGACCAACTCGTCATCACCGACAGCATCCCGCTGCCGGTGGAGAAGCAGTTGCCGTGCATCAAGGTGATCTCGGTCGCGGCGCTGGTCGCCAACGCCATCCACCGCATCCACGGGAACGAGTCGATCAGCGAACTGTTCAAGGACGACCCGCCGGCCGGGAAGTAGGTTCTACCTGACGCGTACGTCCTGTTGAACGCTCGTGAGGTCAGAGGGGCTCAGCGAAGACCCCTCACCCGCGGCGAGGCGCCGCGACCTCTCCCCGTGAAGCACGGGGCGAGGTAGTCACAGCGCCTCTTCGTGAAGCGACACTCGCCGAACGGCCGCACGGGGCAGTGGCGTCTTCACCTCGCCCCGGCTCGGCGGGGGAGAGGTCGGCGAGTCTTCGAGCCGGGTGAGGGGTCTTCGCTCCGCCGCCCGGATACCACAAGTTCGCAACCGCGAATACTCCTCACTCATCACGAATTCCGATGGCCAACATCCGCGTGACGTGCCCGGCGTGCAAGTCGGAGCTGGAAATCGCCGCCGCCTTCACCGGGCAGGAGGTCGAGTGCGGCAACTGTCTGGAAGTGTTCGTGGCGAAGAAGCCGGACGGGGGCGGCGCGTCCGGCGGCGGGAAGATTCCCGGCGCGAGCGCCTCCGGCAGCGGGCGGAGCAAGCCCGCCGACAAGCCGGCCCGCAAGAAGCGCCGCGACGACGACGATGACGACGACTACGCGCCGCCCCCGCCCCGCCGGAGCAGCGGCGGGGCCGGCGACGGCGTGGCCGTTACGGCGCTGGTCCTCGGGATCGTCGCGGTGATGGGGTGCTGCTGCTGGCCCGTCTCCATCCCCGCCGGCCTTGCCGCGTGCGTCACGGGCGCCATCGGCCTGAAGAGCGAGAACAACAAGGGGTTGGCGGTAGC
>JAYUBA010000017.1:0-2830 GCA_043741075.1 Frigoriglobus sp. | reverse complement strand
GGTGGCCTGGGCTGAGGGAGCGCGGGCCTTCAGCCCGCATCCTGTTTTCAGCCCCGAAGGGGCGGGCTTCCTCAGCCCAGGCCAACGGCCTGGGTTCTGGGCGACGGGCCACCGGCCTGGGTTCTGGGCGACGCGGGGCAACGCCCTGGGTTCGAGGACGTTTACTCATGAACATCCCACCGCCGCGCGCGATTCTCGACCCTACCGTGGTCCGCGTCGAGCGCGAGCTGAAGCACGCCCGCGGCCTCATCGGCTGCCGGTTCGACCCGTCGGGCCGGTTCCTGTTCGCCTCCGCCGAAGACGACTCCGTCCAGCGCTACGACCTGCTCACCGGCGCGAAGACCGCGTTCGCGGGTCACGAGAGTTGGGTGCGCGGCATCGCGTTCATTTCGCCCACGCCGCCGGCCGCGCAGGACTTCGACGCGTGGCCGAAGCGGCAGAACGCGACGCAATCCGTCCTCGGGTTCGGTGTGGCCGCGATGCCCGCGCCGAAGGCCGCACCGTTCACGCTCGTCACCGCGGACTACCACGGCAAACTCGTCTGGTGGCAGGGCGATTCCGACGCGCCGAAGCCGCTCAAAACGGTGCAAGCGCACAAGGGCTACGCGCGAGCGGTCGTGGTCAGCCCGGACGCGTCCACCGTCGCGAGTTGCGGTAACGATCACGCCATCAAGCTGTGGAAGGCCGGCGACGGCACCGCGATCCGCACGCTCGACGGGCACGCGTCGCACGTGTACAACGTCGCGTTCAGCCCGGACGGTACGCGGCTCGTGTCGTGCGACCTCAAGGGCGTCGTGAAGGACTGGAACCTCAAAACGGGCAAGTGCGAGCGCGACATCGACGCGAAGGTGCTCCACAAGTACGACCCGACGTTCATGGCCGACATCGGCGGCGCGCGGGGAATGGCGTTCAAGGCCGACGGCTCGACGGTCGCGCTGTGCGGCATCACGAACGTGTCCAACGCGTTCGCGGGCATCGGCAACCCGGCGGTGGTGCTGATCGACTGGACGGACGGCAAGGCGAAACTGCTCAAGACGAAGGACGCGTTCCAGGGGACCGCGTGGGGCGTGGCGTTCCACCCGTCGGGCGCGGTGATCGCGGCCGGCGGCGGGGGCCAGGGACGCGTGTGGTTCTGGAAGGGCGACGACCTCACCAGCGTCCACACGCTGACCGCCCCCGCGAACGCCCGCGACCTCGCCATCAGCCCCACCGGCGACCGCTTCGCCGTGGCCGGCGCGAACGGCACCGCCTACGTGTACAACTTCAGTGGCACCGCGCCGGCGGCGGTCCCACCGCCGAAGAAGTGACGGTTTTACCCTCGCCCCGCTTCGGGGAGAGGGTCGCCGCGCTTCGCGGCGGGGTGAGGGGTGAAACGTCAGCCCCTCAGAAGGCGCCCCCTCACCCGGCGGCGAAGCGCCGCCACCCTCTCCCGCAAGGGGAGAGGGCAAGAGAAAGACCTTCCCATGCGCTACCTCCTCTCCTTCGCCACGCTGCTCCTCGCCTTCCCCTTGCTGGCGGCCGAACCCCCGAAGGGGTTCGCGCCGCTGTTCGACGGCAAGACCCTCGACGGCTGGCACGGGTGGAACATCCACGCGAAGGGCGCGGGGCCGAACGACCTCGCCAAACTCGCGCCCGACGAGCGCGCCAAGAAAGTGGAGGAGTGGACCGCCGACGCGAAGAAGCACTGGAGCGTCGAGAACGGCGAGTTGGTGAACGACGGCAGCGGCGCGTACCTCGCCACCGACAAGGAGTACGGCGACATCGAGTTGCTGATCGAGTACAAGACCGTCGCGAAGGCCGACAGCGGCATCTACCTGCGCAACACCCCGCAGGTGCAAATCTGGGACTCGAACCAGAAGTTCGACCCCAAGAACCCCGACCGCAAGCCGCACCTGGGTTCCGGCGGGCTGTTCAACAACACCCCTGGCGCAAATGGCCGCGATCCGCTCGTGCTTGCGGACAAGCCGTTCGGCGAGTGGAACACGTTCCGCATTCTGCAAGTGGGCGAGCGCACAACGGTGTACCTGAACGGCAAACTGGTGGTCGATCACGCCCGCATGGAGAACTACTGGGACCGCAAACTGCCGCTGCCGAAGGCCGGGAAGATTCTGCTGCAAACGCACGGCGGGGAGATCCGCTGGCGGAACCTGTTCGTGCGTGAAATCCCCGCGGCCGAGGCGAACGAGATTCTCCGCAAGCACGACGTGAAGGGCTTCGAGAGCGTGTTCAACGGCACGGACTTCACCGGCTGGGACGGCCCGCTCGACCAGTACGAGGTGACCGACGGCGCGATCGTCTGCAAGCCGAAGAAGGGCGGGAACATTTACACGAAGGCCGAGTACGACGACTTCACCGTGCGGCTCGAATACAAGCTCCCGCCCGGCGGCAACAACGGCCTCGCGCTCCGCTACCCCGGCGGCAACGTCCACGTCGCGACGCAGGCCATGTGCGAGCTGCAAATCCTCGACGACACCGCGGCGCAGTACGCGAAGCTCGACCCGCGGCAGTTCAACGGCTCCGCCTACGGCATGGTGGCGGCGCACCGCGGCTACCTGCGCCCGGTCGGCGAGTGGAACTTCATGGAAGTGACGGCGAAGGGTTCGACGCTGGTCGCGGAACTGAACGGCACGCGCGTCCTCGACACCGACCTCGCGAAGGTGACCGAGTTCAAGGACAATACGCCGCACCCCGGCAAGGACCGCACGAAGGGGCACTTCGGCTTCGCGGGGCACAACGACCCGGTCGCGTTCCGGAACATCGAGATCAGGAAGATCGAAGAGAAGAAATAAAGACCTTGGCGAACCCGGAGCGTGAGCGACGGGGTGAACCG
>JAYUBA010000016.1:0-2831 GCA_043741075.1 Frigoriglobus sp. | reverse complement strand
AGAGAAGATCGTTCTCGCCCTACTCGATCACGCCGCGGTCGCCCCGGCTGGCGTCGAAACGGGCGTGCTGCTGAACGTCGCCAAGTCCGCAGGCAACGTTGACGAGGAGGTGGTCCGCGACCTGTTGCGCCGGCTCACCCTCGACCAGTACCTGACTCGGGACGCGGACGGTCGGTACGCGTTCCGGCACGCCCTCGTCCGGCGGTGGTGGGTTCTCGACCGGGGGGTGAGCTAATGGCGGCCCGGACATTGATCTCCCGGTTCACCCCGAGCCGGACCAACCCCGAAGTACTCGAAGCCATCTTCGTCCAGCGGCACAAGCTGGCCGAGTCGTGGCTCGGCCGGCTCCGCGACGGCGTTCTCACGGACGCCAAGCACCACCTCCTGGCCGTCGGCCCGCGCGGGAGCGGCAAGTCGCACCTCGTTTCGCTGCTCGTTCACCGGCTGAAGGCCGACCCGGTCGTCCGGGACCGGGTCCGGATCGCCTGGCTGCCCGAGGACGAATCGACCCCGTCGTTCTGGAAGTTCCTCGGCCGCATCCTCCGGGCGTTGGCGGCCGAGTACGGGGACGAGTTCCCGCCGCCGCCCCGCGACCGACTGGACGCCGCCACGGACGAGCGCCGGGCGACCGTCCTGACCGAATACCTGCTGGCGAAACTGGCCGGCCGGCCGCTGCTCGTGGTGGTCGAGAATTTGGACGACGTGATGCGGGGCCTGGGGGACGCGGGGCAAAAGCAGTGGCGGGCCTTCCTCCAGGAACACCGGGTCGCCGCCACCCTGGCGACCGCCCAGCAACTCACCCGCGACCTGTCCGACCGCGACCGGCCGTTCTTCGGGTTCTTCCAACTCGAACACCTCCAACCGCTGACCACCGACGAGGCCCTGGCCCTCCTCATCCGCATCGCCGGCCAGACCGGCGATACCGTGCTGGCCCGGTTCCTCGGCACCCCGTCCGGGCGTGCCCGGGTGCGGGCGATTCGTCACCTGACGGGGGGTAATCACCGCGTCTTCATCATCTTGTCCGACTTCGCCACGCGGGAAAAGCTCGACGACCTGGTGAGTGCGTTCGAGGAACTGCTGGACGAGTTGACCCCGTACTACCAGGAGCGCCTGCGGTGGCTGCCGGACCAGCAGCGGGAAATCGTCGAGTACCTGTGCCGGGCGACCCGGACGCTGCCGGTGAAGGAGATCGCCGGCGACCTATTCCTCTCCGAGCAGACGGCCGCGGCGCAGTTGAAGGCTCTCAAGGAAAAGGGGTACGCGACCGCCGCAACGGTCGGCCGGGAGTCGCGGTACGAGTTGGCCGAGCCGCTGATGCGGCTGTGCGTGGAGGTGAAAGACCCGCACCGGGAACCGATCCGACTGATCGTCGATTTCCTCCGCGTCTGGTACGATCGGGGGGGGATGGAAGCCCGCCTCGTCGCCCTCCCTGCAAACGCTGACCGCGAACGGGAATATTTCAACGCCGCCCTCAACAAAGCTGGCCAAGATGTCTCGGGGCCGTTAGAGGAAGCGGCCAACCGTGATCTGGACGCTGCCCGGAAAAGCGGTGATCCCGAGGCTATTGCTCAGATGCTGATCGAGATTGGAGCAACGGCGCGCTCGGTGATGCAATGCTTTGCAGTGGGATTCGAGTTAAGTCAGCTTGGCCGGCATACTGAGGCACTGGCTACGTACGATCGGGCGACTGAACTCGACCCCGATGATGCCGTAGTCTGGAGCAATAAGGGGAGTATACTTTCCACCCTGGGGCGGTATGTAGAGGCCCTAAACGCCTGCGACCGGCTGATTGAAATCCACCCAAGCTTCGGCGTGGCATGGAGTAACAAGGGGGTCGTTCTGTGTAACCTGGGGCGGAATGCGGAGGCCTTGGCCGTTTTAGATCGGGCAACAGAACTCGATCCCAAACACGCCTCAGCGTGGAGTAATAAGGCAAATACACTCAATGCCTTGGGCCGGTACACGGAGGCTCTGACGGGGTGCGACCGCGCAATCGAACTCGACCCTCAACATGCTTTTGCCATTGAAAACCGTGGCCGAGCTAAATTGGGTCTAGGTCAGATCGGTGAAGCAATGGCTGACTTCAATCTGGCCATTGCGATTGTCGAAAGCTGTAGCAGTGGGGCGTTTGAAGGGTTGGCCGAGGGGCACATACTGCTCGGAAATTGGACCGCGGCCGAGACGGCGTTGAGACAGCGATTCCATCTCGCTCCGGGCCGTAATAATCCGCCGCGTTCGTGGCATCTGCCGGAAGTCCTCACGGCTGTATTTCGGTCATCGGCCGACCGCGGGGTCTGGATGGATCGGATCGGCCGGCTTGCGGTCATTGCCCGCGAGGCCCAGAACGATTGGGACCGACAAAAGGAGGCGGACCCGGCGACACCGGTCCCGACGAAACCGCGGGCGATGGTCACCGATTCGCTCGTCCGCAGCTTGACCAGCAAGGTCTACGCGGAATCTCTCCCCGGCACGCTCGAAGCGTGGGCCGAGGTCTGGCGGGAGGTGGCCGGACGGCACCCGGATTTCGCCCTGGCCGCCCGGCTCTTTAGCGTCGGCGTTCGGTACGTGCGGACGAAGGACGAGCGGGTTCTGCTCGACCTGCTCCAGGAGGAGCGGGCCATCCTCCGCGACCTGTTCCGTCTGGGCGACTGAGTCGTCACGCCTGCGGGTTAGTGGGCCATGTCGGCCGCGCCTTCGGGCGGGGTGCGGTCGCCGTAGAAGCTGTACAGCAGTGGGAGCAGGTTGAAGAGCACGATCGTGGCCAGCATCCCGCCGACGACGACGAGGGCGAGGGGCCGCTGCGACTGCGACCCGATGGCCGTCGAGAAGGC
>JAYUBA010000015.1:0-9257 GCA_043741075.1 Frigoriglobus sp. | reverse complement strand
GGAGTCGGCGTTCTTAGCCCCTCCCTTCTTAGGGGAGGGGTTGGGGAGGGGTTCTTCGATCAACAACCCTTCGACCAACTCTTGCCGGAGCGTGAGGTTCTCCTGCTCCTCGACCCAGCGCTTCATGGTGGACTGGTAGAGTTTCTTGTCGGCCTGGGCGCGCGGCGAGTGCATCGCCGGCCCTTTAGAAGCGTTCAGGACGCGGAACTGGATGCCGCTCGCGTCGATGCACTTGCCCATGACGCCACCGAGGGCGTCGATCTCGCGGACGATCTGCCCCTTCGCGACGCCGCCGATGGCCGGGTTGCAGCTCATCTGCGCGACGGCGTCCGCGTTCATGCTCAGCAGGCACGTCTTCAGGCCGAGGCGGGCGGCGGCCATCGCGGCCTCGGTGCCCGCGTGCCCGGCCCCGACCACCACCACATCGAAGCGGTACTCCAGCGCGCTCACGGGTTCCTCGCGGCATGTAAAAGGCTCCTCGTCCGCTCATGATAGCAGCGACCGGAAGAGGCGTGTGCGCCGGTTCGGGTTCGACGCGCCGGCGGTGTCGGGTCCGATGCCCGGTTTTTCGCACCTGCGCACTTCCAAACTCGCGGCGCTCGGTTATGCTGAAGGCCGTCACCGACTTCGGAGCCGCGCCCATGGCCGAGCCGAAACACGACGACCGACGACCCGAAGACGTTCCGCCCGCGCACGCGAGGTTTGCGCCCGGTTCCTTCCCGCAGCGCGCGAGTACGGTCGGGTGGGTACTGCCTGCATCGGCACCGGACCCGGCCACCCGGCCCGCGCCGACGCAGGCGGTACCGGCCGCGTCCACCCCCGGACCGCACGCGCCCGAGCGCGGCACGCACGCCGAATCGACCGATCAGTTGGCGCAACAGCGGGCCGCGGAGCGGGGGGCGCAGCCGCAGTTCCCGCCCATCCCCGGCTACGAGATCCGCCGGTTCGTCGCCCGCGGCGGCATGGGCATGGTTTACGAGGCCGTGCAACTCGCCACCGGCCGCACGGTCGCGCTGAAGCTCGTCAACCCCGTCGGCGCGCAGGACCGCGTCACCCAGGAGCGGTTCGCCCGCGAGGTCCGCGCGCTCGCCGCGCTAAAGCACCCCAACATCGTTCCCGTGTACGACGCCGGCGACTGGCACGGGTTCCCCTACTACGCGATGGAGTTCGTCGCCGGCGGCACGCTCAGTCACCACATCGAGCGCGTGCGCGCCGACCTCCGCGGCGCCGTCCGCCTGATGGCGAAGGCGACCCGCGCCGTCGCCGCCATGCACGCCGCCGGCGTGCTGCACCGCGACCTCAAGCCGCTGAACATTCTGCTCGGCGCGAACGACGAGCCGATGGTCGCCGACCTCGGCCTCGCGCGGTGGGCCGACGACGAGTCCGACCTGACCAACTCCGGGCTGCCGGTCGGCACGCGCCAGTACATGGCCCCGGAACAGACGCACGGCCGGCGCACCGACTACACGCCCGCGTGCGACGTGTGGGCGCTCGGGGTGACGCTCTACGAGGTACTCACCGGCCGGCGGCCGTTCAGCGACGACGGCGACACCGACGTGTACGTCCGCATCCGGTCCGAGGAGCCGCCGCCGATCGCGTCGCTCGCGGGCGGCGTGCCGGCGGAACTGGAGGCGGTCGTCCTCACGTGTCTGGCGAAGCGGCCCGAGGACCGGTACGCGTCGGCCGCGGCGCTCGCCGACGACCTCGAGCGGTGGCTGGCCGGCGCTCCGGTCCTCGCGCCACCGGTCCCCGCGCCCGCGCCGGCCGCACCGCTCGCGCCGTCACCCGCGGAACCGCGGCACCGGGCGCGTGCCTTCGTCGCTTCGGTGGCCGTTGTGCTGCTCGCGGTCGTCCTGGCCGGGGCCAGCGGCGTCTTTGGCGGTGCGCCGGTGCCGAAGCCCGCGCCGCCCAAGAAGACCCTCGCCGAGCGCGTCGCCGCCGGCGAGAAGGTGAAGTTGACCGACGACAAGGGCGTGCCGACGGTGCCGTGGTCCCTGACCAAGGGGCACGAACTGACGGAGAAGGCGCTGGGCGACTTCCACGGATTCGCGAGTACGGGCGTCGGCCTCGCCGACCTCGCGGACGAGGCGTGGGGCCGCCCGATCCGCGTCGAGGCGGATGTCACCGTCGGTTACGACACCGACCCAAATACGGCTGCCGGGGTGTACGTCGGCCGCCGGCGGTGGGATGGGCTAGCGTTCACCCACGAGTCGCTCGTCTGGTTCGGCGTCGGACCGCGCTTGGACGGAGGGCCGCCGAAGAAGCGGGAACTGGCGTGCCTGACGGGGCTGTACTGGTGGAACCACGACCGGCACAGAACGTCCTCCATCTTTGAGGAAAAGCGTGCCCCCTGGCATCACGTTGGTGACGCGGACCAACGGCGGCTCGCGCGCGTCGTTATCGAGGTCCGGGAGAACGAAATCTGCGGCACCGTGGACGGAGAACTTCTCAAACCGGTCGGCGAAACTCCCGCGCGCGCGGAACTCGCGCGAATAGTGGCCGACCGGCCGCGGTTCCCGCAATACACGTTCACCCCGTCCGCGTTCGGCACCGGCATCGGCGTGTTTTGTCGCCACGCGGACTGCGCCGTCCTGAACTTGACCGTGTCGAAACTCGATCCGTAATCTTCCGCTCTCCCTGGGGAATCATCCGTGGCCAAGTTGCCGAAAAAGAAGCTCACGAAGCCCGCCAAGCCCGCGCCCAAACCGCCGGCCAAGACCACAAAGGCCAAAAAGCCCAAGACCGTCGCGAAGCCCAAGACGACAAAGGTCGCGAAGCCGCCGGCCAAAACCTCCAAGGCCGCTGCGGCGAAGCGACCGAAGAAAGCGCCGCCGACCAAGACCTCCACGGGCACGAAACCCAAAACCGCGGTGAAGCTCTCGAAGAGCACAAAGGCCAAGCCGCCGAAGAAGCCCACCAAGCCGGCCGCGGTCCAATCGCTGATGGACCCGGGGCCGATCGGCGGTAACGGCGCTCCGCCGGCCGGCGGGGACGGCGTTGCGGCCACCACGCTCATCACTTCCCCGCTCGCGAATGCCACCGTCCCGGCAGGTGTGAACCTCGTGGTGACGGTGTCTACGAACCGCGCCGACCTCGGCTACACCGTCACCATCCAAGACATCACCCCGCCCGGTCCGGCCCCGGCGCCGACCGCGTTCCCCGGTCCCAACCCCACTACGAACCCCTTCTCGGTCACCATTCCGGCCGCCAACCTCGCCGCCGGGCGCACGTACCGCATCCTGGTGACCCTCGACACCGCGTCGTCGGCGACGCCGCACACGGACTCCGTCATCACCATCAACACGTAGTCGGGGCCGGGAGTGCAGTGGCCTTCGCGTCGGGCGGCCGGTAAGGTTTCCTACGGCCGCCCGAGTTCGCCTCGCGAGGACGCACATGGACCTGATCGCACAGGCGCGGGCCGGGTTCGCCGGCATCGACGCCGACGCCGCGCTCAAGGAGCGCGCGCTCACCAACCTTCACACCTGGCTCACCCACCCGGACTTCGCCGCGTACCGGCCGCAGGTCGAATGGCTGTGCGCGTCCGGCGCGTGGTCGGTTCTGCTCGACTCCTTCTACCAGGTGATGCCGTTCGGCACCGGCGGGCGGCGCGGGGCCGTCGGCATCGGGCCGAACCGCATGAACCCGTGGACGCTCGGCGCGAGCGTGCAGGGCCACAGCCAGTACCTGCGCCAGCGGTTCCCCGGCGTGTCGCCGCTACGCGTGGTGCTGGCGTTCGACGTGCGGCAGTTCGAGGACAAGCGGAAGGTCTACAACCCGGCGCTGCCGAACCCGGTGCTGCACCTGTCCAGCCGCGAGTTCTGCCAGCACGCGGCCGGCGTGTACGCGGCCAACGGCGTCGGCGCGATGATCCTCCCGCCGGACAGTAAACGGTACGTTCCCACGCCGGAGCTGTCGTTCAGCATCCGGTATTTGAAGGCCCACGGCGGGCTGAACATGACCGCCAGCCACAACCCGCCCGACGACAACGGGAGCAAGTTTTACGACGACCGCGGCAGCCAACTGGTCCCGCCCGAAGACCAGTTGATGAGCGAAATGGTGGAAGCGGTGACCGCCATCAAACACGTTCCGTTCGCGGACGCGGTGCGCGCCGGGAAGGTGCCGTTCCTCGACGACGCCCCGCACCGTGCGTTCATCGACCTGTGCCGCCACGAGAGCCTGCTGCCCGCACCGAAGGCGGACGAACTCCGCGTCGTGTACACGCCGCTCCAGGGGTGTGGCGGGTTCTGCGCGGGCGAGGTGCTCGAAGCGCAGGGCTTCAAGCCGATCCCGGTGCCGGAACAGGCCACGCCGGACGGCCAGTTCCCGAACGTGACGAAGACGCCCAACCCCGAAGTGCCGGAGAGCATGGACCGGGCCGAGCGCGTCGGCTTCGAACGCGGCGCCGACCTCATCATCTCCACCGACCCGGACGCCGACCGCATCGGCGCGATGGCGAACCGCTCGCCCGACGGCAAGGGCACGTTCCGGTTCATCACCGGCAACGAGATCGCGGCGCTGCTCACGCACTTCAAACTGGCGCAACTGCAGCGCGGCGGGTCGCTCCCCGCGGCGCCCATCGTCATCACCACCGAGGTGACGACGGGGCAGATCACCCGCATCGGCCGGCAGTTCGGCGCGCAGGTGATTAACGACCTGCTCGTCGGCTTCAAGTACCACGCGGACGCGCTGTGGCAGATCGAATCGACGGGCCAGTACGGCGACGTGCGCGGGTCGGTGAGCGACTTCGTGATCGCGACCGAAGAGAGCCACGGCATCATGGCGACGGCCGGCGTCCGCGACAAGGACTCCGCGTGCGCCGCCCTGCTGCTCGCCGAAGCGGCCCTCTACCAGAAGCGGCAGGGGCACACGCTGGTCGATTACCTCGACGACCTGAACCGGCAGTTCGGCTACTTCCGCAACGAGTTACTGAACATCGTCCTCACCGGCCTCGAAGGCAAGGTGAACATGGGCCGGATGCTCGACGCGCTGCGGAACACCCCGCCGAAGCACATCGGCGGGCTACCGGTGACGAGCGTCGAGGACTTGTGGGACACGGAAGGCCGGATGGGGCCGTTCAAGGGCGACACGGACAGGGCCGCGCGGAACTTCTTGATCTTCCGGCTCGCGGGGGAGGGCATCGCGGCGAAGGTGTGCCTGCGGCCGAGTGGCACGGAGCCGAAGGCGAAGGCGTACATCGAGGTATCGGGGCCGCCGTGGAAGGCCGGCACCCCGCAAGTTGCATGGGACTTAGCCTGTGCGACCATCGACGTGCGCGTACAGGAGTTGGCGACCGACTTCCTCGCGCAGGCGCTCGCCACGATTGGTCAGACATCGCCAGAGGGAGGCGCGAAACTCAGTCGATGAGTGGCAGAAGCGCCACAATCAGCCCAGGGACGGCCGCCCCTGGGCTTTCTACGCGCTACTGACATCGCAATTGGAATAATTACATCTGTACACTAAGATTCATCAAACCCACTCCCGATGAGGTGTTCCCATGAACGCAGAAACCGTAATGCCACGCGACCCGCAGGTGCAGGCGCTCACCGCCGCGCTCGCCGCGCCGTTCGAGCCGCGCGAGGTGAAGTACAAGCCCCAGTCGGTCAAGAACAACCGGTGCCTCGCGATGGCCTACATCGACGCCCGGCTCATCCAGGACCGGCTCGACGAGGTGCTCGGTGTCGAGAACTGGGAAGACGGCTACAAGATTCTCGTGGACGGCTCCGTCATGTGCCGGCTGCGGGTGAAACTCGGCGACCGGTGGATCAGCAAGACCGATGTCGGCAGCCCCAGCGAACAGCCCGACGGCGGCGACCGCCTGAAGGCCGCGTTCAGCGACGCCCTCAAGCGCGCCGCGGTCAAGTTCGGCATCGGCCGTTACCTGTACCGCCTCGCGGCGCAGTGGGTGGACTACGACCCGGTGAAGAAGCAGATCATCCAGGTTCCCCAGATGCCCGCGTTCGGCATCCCCAAGGCGAAGACGCTGCCGCCCGCCGCGAAGCCGGCACAGCCCGTGTCGAAACCGGAGCCGACAGCGGAAGTGCTTAAGGTCGAGCTGCCGAAGCCGGAAGCGCCCAAGACGACGGGGTTGCCGCCCAACGGCCAGGAGTTGCACCGCCGGTTGCAGGAGTACGACGCGAAGCTCGCGGCACAAAAGGTGTGCCCGCGCGGGGCGCTTCTGGCGCACGTCACGCAAGCGGGCGTGAAAGCCGGCTTCACCGCGAACATGGCCGAGTGGGCGGGGTCGGCGATCCCGTTTGCAGTGGATGCCGTGAAGGAATTCGAGCAGACCGCGCGGCAGGCCAAGCCGGAACCTCGCACGGCCGCGTAAGTTGTGTCCGGTGTGACGAAATCCGCGCGGGAAAGTAGCCCGCGCGGATTTCGCGCGCAAGACTTGCACCGACCGGCGTTTCATGGACAGAATAGCGATTGCGCCCCCGGTGCAAGGTGTCCGCTCATGTTCCCCTGCCGCTCCCAACTGCTCGCCTTCACTCTCGCCGTGCTCGTCACGGTCGCGGGTGCCGGCGCGGCCGACGCGGGGTGGGTCACGTTCAAGAACGACACCAACAAGGCGGTCACGGTGCAGGAGGTCGTGATCGTCAACGGGCGGCAGGTCCGCGGGAAGCCGACGAAGTTGCTCGCGGGCGAATCGTTCCGCGAGTTCCAGAACACGCCGGGCGTGAAGAGCTATGAGGTGCTGGACGCCGGTGCCCCGCCGGCGACGCTGTGGAGCGGGAACCTGAGCTGTAAGGCGGACAGCCAGTCGTTCTCCCTGACCACCGTGAACGGCAAGATCGGTGTGTTCCAAATTCCCGAACCGAAGAAGCCGTGATCGTCTCCGGACCGCTGAACGCGAATGGCCGCCACGGGAAGTGGCGGCCGTTCGCGTTCGGCACCCGCGGTTTTCCGCTCACGTCTTCCGCATCTCTCGGCTACAGTAGCACCTTCACACCGCTCTCCCCGCTGGTTCACACATGACCGCTGCCCCCGCTCCGCCGCCCGGCGCCGCCCCGACGCGCATCCGCTACTGGGTCCTCTTCCTGCTCTGCCTGCTCGCCATGATTACCTACATGGACCGGGCCGCGAACGGCAGCGCGAAGCGGGACATCATGCGCGACCTGGGCGTGGAAGAAGCCGAATTCTTCTGGGTGCTGATCGCCTTTCAACTCGCGTACGCGCTCTTCGAGATACCGTCCGGCTGGCTCGGCGACACGCGCGGGCCGCGGGCCACGCTGCTCCGCGTCGTACTGTGGTGGTCGGTCTTCGTCGCGCTCACCGGGTTCGTCGGGACCAGTTACCTCGGCGGCGTGTACCTGGGCTTCACCGCGCTCGTCGTGATCCAGTTCCTCTTCGGCGTGGGCGAAGCCGGCGCGTTCCCGAACATCGCGAAGGCGCTGTACAACTGGTTCCCGGCCGCGGACCGCGGGTTCGCCAAGTCGATCATCTGGATGTCCGCGCGGTTCATGGGCGGGCTGACGCCGATGGTGTGGATTCTGCTGACCGACAAGAACCTGGCGGAGTTGTCGTGGCGCGAGGCGATGTGGCTGTTCGCGGCGGTGGCGGCCGTGTGGTCGCTCGCGTTCTACCTCGTGTTCCGCAACAAGCCCGGCGAACACCCCGCCGTGAACGCGGCCGAGCGCGCGGAGATCGACGCCGGCCGCGTCCAGACGAAGGGACCGGTGTGCGTGCCGTGGGGGAAGCTGATCCGGTCGCGGAACCTGTGGGCGCTCTGCTTTATGTACGTGGTCACGAACTACTGCTGGTACTTCCTGATGTACTTCCTGCCGCGGGCGATGCAGGAGCAGTTTAAGAGCCGCACGGAGACGACCGACGGTAAGCTCCTCGTCGCGTTCCTCGCCGGCTGTCCGCTCCTCGTCGGCATGTTCGGGTGCCTGCTCGGGGGCACGCTCTCGGACCGGTACATCCGCCGCACGGGTGACCGCAAGTGGGGCCGACGGTTGTTCGGCATGATCGGCTACGGCGGGGCCGGGTGCTGCTACTTCGCCGCGGCGGGTGTGAAGCTCGCGGACCCGGACAACCTGTTCCTGTTCGCGTTCTTCCTGGTGATGATGGGGTTCATGAACGACCTCATCATGGCCCCCGCGTGGGCCGTGTGCCAGGACATCGGCCGGGACTACGCGGCCACCGTGTCCGGGACGATGAACATGTTCGGCAACCTCGTCGGCGCGGTCTCGACGCTGCTCGTCACCGGCCTGCTGATGAAGAACTACCCCGGCCCGCAGGGCATCTTGATCTGCTTCACCATGTACGGGATCGTCTACTTCCTCGGCGTCGGCGTGTGGCTCCTGATCGACGCCAGCAAGCCCATCGTGTCGGACGCGGAGTTCGCCGCGGACCAACCGCCGGAAGTGCCGGAGCCGTAGTCACGCGACGGCCGGTTCCGGCACCGGGGGCGGCTCGACAGGGTCCGGCACCTCGTCGGGCACTTCCTCGGTGTACGCACACACCGCGACCACCCCGTTCAACACGGTGAGGTAGTGGCACGGCTTCTCGGTCCAGCACCCGCCATTGAAGAAATGCACGGGGCCGGTGGTGTTCGCGACCGGCAGGTGCGTGTGCCCGCAGCACACCGCGTCGCACCCCTTCTTCGCCGCGTACTTCACCGCGTCGGTCTCGATCTTCTGCGCGCACCGGAGGAACGTCTTGCTGTTCCGCTTGGCGAGTTTGGCGAAGTAGTGGGACCGGTCGATCTTCTGGAGGAAGTGGTACACCCGGTCGGCGATCCAGGTGAGGACCGGGTAGCGCGAGATGAACTGGTCGAACCGGTGGCCGTGCAGGAAGAGGATGCGGTGCCCGCCGCTCTCGACGACCATTTCGTCGGCGCACCGGACGCCGAGCAGGTGCGAGACGATCTCCGCCGGGCCGTCGTGGTTGCCGTTGATCCAGACGACCTCCATCACGTCGGCCAGTTTGCGGAGTTCGGAGAGGATCTTCCAGTGGCGCTTCTTCAGCCGGCGGAAGTCGATCGAGTCGAACACGTCGCCGTTGAGGATGAGCCGCCGCGCCTTCATGGACCCGCGGCGCACTTCGGAGAGGAAGTGGACGAGGTACTTCGCCTGGCAGTTGGCGCTTCCGAGGTGGATGTCTGAGATCACGACGGCGTCGTACACGGCTGATCCTCGCGCGCTGGACGTATCCTCTTTGCATAGCGGCGCGGTGCGGGCAACGGGTGCAGACTGTGTGAAGCTCCGGTTTGGGCACTTCCTCCGGCGCGGCAAAATTGGAACTTCCGTATTTTT
>JAYUBA010000014.1:0-2837 GCA_043741075.1 Frigoriglobus sp. | reverse complement strand
AGGCCGAAACCGGTGACGTGGGTACACGCGGTGACGCCGAACCGCGCGAACACTTCGGCCGCGGTGCGGTTGGGTTGCAGCATTCCCGCGACGACACCCGTGAACCACTCGGCCCGGCACGCGGCCCGCATCCACGCCGCGAGCAGCGCCCCGGTCCCGAGGGGCTTGGTCAGGATCAATGTGTCGCCGGGCTTCAACCCGCACTTGCGGAACAGCCGGGTCTCGTCCGCGTCCCCCGTGACGGCGAACCCCACCGCGAGCGAGCTCCCCTCGGTGGTGTGGCCGCCGGCAAGTGTCACCCCGAGTTCACGAAACGACCGCTGGGCACCGGCGAGCAACTCGAAGAGCTGGGCTTCCTGGATCGGCCCGCGGGCGTAGGGCAGTGTCGCAATGGCGAGCGCCGCAAACGGGCGGGCGTTCATCGCGTACAGGTCGCTCACCGCGTGCAGGGCCGCGACCCGACCGAACAGGTACGGGTCGTCGGTGAACGCCCGGAAGTAGTCCACCGTCTGCACCTCGACCGGTCCGCCGTCGGCCCCGCGGAACACGGCCGCGTCCTCGCCCTGACGGGTGCCGATCAGCACCCGCGGATCGTCGGGCGCATCGAGCCGCTTCAGCACGGCGGACAGCACGTCCGCGGAGACCTTCGACCCGCACCCGCCGCACCGCGTCGGCGGGTTCTCGTTCTCCGCGCCGGTGGAGTCGGCCCTCGTCACGAGCGGCAGGAACGACGCGACCCACTTCCGGTCGATCCGGTCCTTGAGCCGCCGCACCCATCGCGCTTTCCACGCGAGCGGCCCGTAGTTCAGCACCGCCGTCCCGTCGCCCGCGTTGAGCAGGTACAGGCACCGCCGCTGCGGACGGAACGGGCGGAGCGGCCGATCGCGGAGCACGGCGGTCACGTTGTCGTACAGCACCGCGCCCTGGCGCACGGCGTGGACCCCGCTACGGGCCAAATCGGGGTACGCGGCGAACGACACGCAGTCGCCCGTGCCGAACACGGCCGGATCGGCCTCGGCCTGGAGGGTTTCGCGAACCCGCAGGAACCCGAGTTCGTCGGTCGCGAGCCCGCTCCCGCGGATCAGGTCCGGGGGCGAACCGGGTGTCGCCCACAGCACGGCGTCGCACGCCACCCGCTCACCGCCGGCGAGGGTCAGTTCCCCCGGCGCGGCCCCGGTCACACACGCGTTTGCCCGCCACGCGATCCCACGAGAGCGGAACGCCTCCTCGAAAGCACCCGCGGTCCGCGACGGGAACCGCGGCAACAGTCGATCGCGTCTCTGAAACAGCGTGATCCGAAACCCGGTGTGGTCGCCCAAGCGGTTGTGGATCGCGAGGCTCAGCTCGCACCCGCTCGCCCCGCCCCCGACGACGGCAATGTGAAACGGCCGCGGCCGCGCCGTGAGTTCGGACTGGATCTTGTCGAGCCGCTCGATGAGCGCCGCGAGCGGCCGAAGGGTGAGGGCGAAGTTCGGGTCGGCGGGACGGGTGAGGTCGGAGGGCACCGACCCGAGGCCGAGCGAGAGCACGTCGCAGGCGAGCGGCGGCCGGTCTGCGAACAGGACGCGGCGCGCGACCGGGTCCAGACCCGCAACGCGTTCGTCGATGAGCCGCACCCCGGCGGAGTGACAGAGGCGGACGAGGTCGATGGTGACTTCGTCGTGGCGGTAGTCGCCGGAGACGTGCGCGGGCACCATGGCCGAGTACGGCACGGCCGGTGCCTCGTTCACGAGGACGACCGCCACTCCCGGGAGCGGTCGCATCCGCCAGCGGCGGACGAACACGAGGTGCGCGTTCCCGGCCCCGACGAGGACCACGGTCTTCTGAATCGGCGTTGGCGGTACGGACGTATTCATGCGGCCTCGATCGGGCGGTCCGGCGTGTCGCGCGTCAGCGCTCCGCGGCCGCCAGTTCCTCGCGGAGTTGGCGCTTCTCTTCGCCCCTCAGCGAATCCCAGTGGCGGCCGGCGAGTCCCGCCGCCAGAGCCCATAGCAAGTTCAACGACGCGGCGTGACCGGCCCGGCGGACCGCCAGATAGGCGGCGACCGCTCCGACCGCCTCCCGTTCGGCCCGGGTGGTAATGCCGGCCCCGCGCAGCCAGCCGGCGGAGACCGGCCTGAGGTTCGGAACACACTCGATGTCCATGACGGCCTCACGGGTTCGGGATCGTCCCGGACCCGAAGTTCGCCGCCTTCGAATCACCGGCCACGGCGGGTGTGGCGGAGCGGGCGGTCAGTGCCCAGTCGTAATCGGCATACTCGACGGCCGTCTTCCCCTCGGCCGCTCTGCGGAGGGCGGCCCGGAGCGGTATATCATCGACCCGGTCTGCGAGCCACGGCAGCACGCCGCGTGCCTTCCAGTCGTCGGCGTATCACTTCACGATCGGGTTCAGGACCACCGCGTCCAGGGACGCGTCGTACGCCACGGATTTCGGGTCGTTGCAGAACAGCGCCGCCTGGTCGTCGAGTTGCAGGTTCAGACAGCGCCCGCAGTACGCCTCCGGCCGGATGGGCGGGCACCACCGCGCGCCGCAGACGAGGGCGAAGTACACCCGCGGGTCGTCGAAGGTCGGCCGGAGGAGCTTGTGTTCGAGGTCGTTGAGGCGCACCGTTTCCCCGGCCACGGGGTGCTCCTTCACGTCGAAGAAGCCCACCCCGTCGTACCGGTAGTTCATCACCGAGTCCTTGATTCGATGGGTGATCGCGCCGTTAACCACCAGTGCGTTGTACGCGTTACAGTAGAAGGGGGTGCAGTAACCGATTGTGGTGGTTACGCCTTGCCGGCCCAGTAGGCGTCCCATTGGTCGCTGGCCTGGACCGCGCACGGCGTCGCCATCC
>JAYUBA010000013.1:0-2838 GCA_043741075.1 Frigoriglobus sp. | reverse complement strand
ACGCGCGGACGACGCACGCGAACAGCACGACCGCGAGCGGGACGCGCGCGAGCGACAGGAGGTTGGGGACGTTCAGGAGCGGTTCGGGCGCGGCGGGTGCGGGCGCGGACATGAGTTCCCCTTCGACGGCCGGAGCGGCGGGCGCGGGGTCATTGTCGCGGGCGGGAGGGGAAACGACACCGGCCGCGGGGGAGAGTCCGCGGCCGGCGCGCGCGAGCGGGGAGAGGGAACCGCCGCTCAGGGCTTGATATCGTAGTCGAAGGTGTTCGACTTGCCGGACTCGACCTTGAACGTCAGTCGCGAGGTGCTGGTGTCGCTGAGCGGTTCGGGGATCGGGCTGACGGCCGGCCCCTTCGTGCCCGGCACCTTCGCCGCCGGCTGGTCGGACTTCTTCTCGCCCTCGGGCTTCTTCAACCGACCGCCTCCGCTCGCCTTGAACTCGGCACCCTGTTGGGCCGCCTCCGGCGAGATGTAGGCGAAGCACACCTTCACCTCGCCGGACGGCACGCCCGCGGCCGTGTAGGTGCCGTCTTCGTTCACCGGGGCGGCGACCTGCGTGCCGTCGGGGTGGACGAACACGACCTGCAATCCGACGAACTTCGGCGGCTGGCCGCGCAACTTGATGGTGCCGGACACGTCGGCCGTCGCCCCCGCGCCGCCGCCGCACCCGGACAGGCCGACCAGGAGGCAGACGCCGACGAGCGGCGGGACGAACCGGAACGGGCGGACCGGGTACATGCGAGCGCCTCGGCAGCGGAAAGAAGGGACGACGGAGCGGGCGGCGCCGCGCGCCGCCCGCGCGGGTCGGGGTCTCAGTAGTTCCCGGAAATGACCTCGCCGCCGGAGCGGGTCATCAGTTCCGACAGCACCGCGTTGGCGGAGTATGTCCAGAAACGGACGGAGCCGTCGCCCATGAGGAAGTTGCCGCCGCCGCTGTGTAGGCTCCAGTAGTGGGCCTGGTCGCAGGTGGTGTTGACGTTGCCCGGCTGGAACCCGACCTTCGACGCGGGGCAGCCCAGGCTCGCGGCGTAGTTGTACTCCCGCGCGCCCAGGACGACGTCGCCGGTGCCGTTGCCGTCGTAGCCGGAGCCGGCGAACCACCACCCGTACTGCAGGTCGGCGCTCGGCGGCCGTTCGCCGGCCATCATCGTGTTGCTGGTGCCGTCGGTGATGTCGGTCATGCGCGTGGTCGAGGTCCGGTACAAGATGCCCTTGGACGCCGTGTTGGTGTTCTCGCTCGCGATGCCGGACACGCCCAGGTAGCCGGCGAACGCCACGTTGCCGTTGCCCCCCCACTGCGGGCCGGGGAGGACGAGGTCCTGCCGGCCGTCGCTGGGGCAGATGAGCGTCTTCACGATCGTCCCCAGGGCCGGGTTGGCCGGCGACTGCGGGCTGAGCCAGAACCCGCCCCACGGCCAGTACTGGAACGCGGACGCTGTCCCGTGCGCCCACGTGTCGCCCTGCTTGTACAGGTTGTCCTGTTCGTAGTACGGCATCATCAGCGCCATCCAGCTCCAGTACGGCTGATACCCCTGGTTCGGAGGAGCCCTCGTCGGGCGCTCGCTCGGGTTCTGAACCCCCGACGGGAACGTGCCCTTGGTGTCGTGGTAGTTGTGCAGGGCCAGGCCCATCTGTTTCATGTTGTTGGAACACTTCATCCGCGAGGCGGCCTCGCGGACCTTCTGCACGGCGGGGAGCAGCAGGCCGATGAGGATCGCGATGATCGCGATCACCACCAACAGCTCGATGAGCGTGAAGGCGTGACGGGAACGTTTCTGTGCGGACCTCATGACGAACACCTCACTCGAGACGATGAGAAATGAACCGGTACGATGCTGCGAGTCCGGCCGCGAAGGGAAGAGGGGCGGCCGACCACGGGTACGGAGGCGGACACGAACGCTCGCGAGTCGTCGCGGACGAAGGCGACCCCGATGAGTCGCGGAGGAGAATGTCAAGAATCGGAGAGAGCGATGCAGGGGCGAGTACCCCGCGAGTGAGATTGGTTGTAACCCGCCGCGCCGCGGAGAGCAAGAAGAATTATGAGGCAAATGCGAAGATTCTTACGAATTCTGTGCGGCACAGCCTCCGGTCACGGCTTGCTCATCCCGACGAAGCTGCCGTCGTTGTCGCGCGAGAGGGACCAGAGGAACGCGCCCACGTCCGGGCTGTCGAAGAAGAAGCCGACGGAGTTGATCTTCACCCGCGGTTGCCCGACCGCGGGGCGGTTCCAGGTGCGCGCGAGCGTGTCGCGCACGTGCCGGCCGAGGATCGCGCCCAACTCCGACTCCGACAGGTTCGCGTTCTGCTGCGCGAGCGTCAGCCCCGGCCCGCTCGTCGGCAGGCCGTCCGAGAACAGGTAGACCGTGTCCAGCCCGGCGGCGCGTAGCGTGAAGGCTTTGTCCATCGCCGCGTACACGTTCGTGTCGTCCTTCGGCTTCACCTTTAATAGGGCGGCGCTCACCGCCTCCACCGACTTCTCGCCGGCGAACGGCTGCCACTCGCCGGTGCCGAACACCCAGTTCGCCCCGCTCGAGAACACGATCACCTGGTACTGCTCCAGAGTGGCGATGCTCCGCATCACCTTGCACACCGTTTCGATGACGAGCGGCCACTTGGTGTCGTCCACGGTGTTCAGGTCGCGCTTGCCCATACTGCCGGACATATCGACCAGGAACACCACGCGCTTGCCGGTCATGGCGATGCCGGCGAACCGCGACTCCGTCTCGCGCTGCATCTTGTTGAACTTGTCCGCGAGCTTCGCCTTGTCCCCTTGCAGGTCGATGATGGTGACGTTCGCGTCGTCCACCTTTCGGGTAATGTCTTTGAGTTGCGCCTGTG
>JAYUBA010000012.1:0-9284 GCA_043741075.1 Frigoriglobus sp. | reverse complement strand
AAGAGCGGGTACAAGGGCGTCCGGCGGAAGGACTTCTTGTTCGCGAACGACTCGTGGTTCCGCGGCATCTGCGTGAAGACCGGCCCCGACGGCGGGCTGTATGTGTCGGACTGGTGCGACACCGGCGAGTGCCACAACTACGACAAGGTCGATGCCACCAACGGCCGCATCTACCGCGTCGTGTACAAGGGCGCGAAGCCGTGGACGGGCGACATCTCCAAGCTCACCGACGCAGAGTTGGTGAAGCTGCAACTGCACCCCAACGACTGGTTCGTGCGGAGCGCGCGCCGTGTTCTTCAGGAGCGCGCCGCGGCCGGGAAGCTTGCGAAGGAAACGCCCGACGCGCTGCGGAAAATGTTGACGGATGAGAAGGAACCGACCCGCCGGCTGCGAGCGCTCTGGGCGCTGGCAGTGACCGAAACACTGTCGCGCGACGACGTGATGCTGCTGTTCCGCGACGCGAGCGACCACGTGCGGGCGTGGGCGATCCGGTTGACTTTCAACAACTCGCCCGCCCTCTGGTCCGAGCAGGCACATGAGGCCGTGGCCCGGCTACTCTCGAAGGAGAAATCGCCGTTCGTCCGTGGCGCGGTCGCGTCGGCCCTGCCCGCGCTGCTCAAAGGCGATAAGACGGCCGCGGCGGACGCTCACCGGATCGCGGTGCAGTACTTCGGCAGGGTGAATGACCCCAACCTCCTGAAGCTGGAATGGTACGCACTGGTTGCGTCTATCGAGACCACCTTCGGTGCGCAGGAGTGGGCCGATGAATTCGCAGAGATTGCAACGAACGAGGACGAGTACGCCCCGCTCCACCGCGAATACGCACTCCGCGCGCTTATGGCTCAGCCCGAACCGGTGCGCTCCAGTGGGATTGACCGCCTTATCCGCGGTATTTTCTTCTCTTCACCCGCGGAACAGCAAAACGTCCTCCGTCTGCTCCGCCAAGAGATGAACGGCCGGAAAGGCGTCACTGCCCCTCCCTCATGGGCGAAGGTGTACTCGAAACTGGCTGCCAGTTCGTCGCGGGAAGTAGTCCGCGCAGCTGAGGCGCTTTCCGTACTCTTCGGCGACAAGGACGCCATCGCCGCGCTGCTCAAGCGCGTCACCGACGCGAGCGCGAAGGCCGAGGACCGGCGCGCCGCGGTCGAACTGCTCGCGCCGCGCAAGCTCCCGAACTTCGCGAAGACGCTTCACACGCTGCTTGAAGAGCCGGCACTACGCGGCACCGCGGTCCGCGCGCTCGCGGGCTTCCCGGACGCCACGACGCCAGCCGCGATCATCAAGGCGTACCCGAAGTTCACCGCCGAAGAGAAGACCGACGCGGTGCAGACGCTCGCGGCCCGCGTCGGCTTCGCGAAGGAACTGCTCGACGCCATCGAGAAGGGAACGATTCCCCGCGCCGACGTGCCGGTTGTCACCGCGCGGCAGGTGCTCGCGCTCAACGACAAGGGCACAAGCGAGCGGCTGGAGAAGGTGTGGGGCAAGATTACGCCGGTCGCGAAGGAACGCGCCGCACTCATGAAGAAATGGAAGGACATCCTGACCGAAGACGCCGTCAAGAAGGCGGACGCGGGCAACGGCCGGGTGCTGTTCACCAAGCACTGCGCGTCGTGCCACAAGATGTTCGGCGAGGGCCAAGCCGTCGGCCCGGAACTGACCGGTTCGCAGCGGAGCAACCTCGACTACGTTCTGGAGAACGTGATTGACCCGAGTGCGGTCGTTCCGCGCGAGTACCAGATGGTGAACTTCGGACTCGCCGACGAGCGGGTGGTCGGCGGGATCGTGCTGCGCGAGACGAAGGACGCTGTCACCGTGCGCACCGTGAATGACACGCTCACCATCCCGATGTCCGACATCCTCACGCGGAAGCAGACGCCCGTGTCGATCATGCCCGAAGGGCTGTTCGACCAGATGAAGCCGGACGAGGTGCGCGACCTCGTCGCGTACCTACGGGCCAAGGAACAGGTGCCGATCCCGAAGAGATGATTGCGTCTTCTGCCTTTGCCCTCTCCCCTTGCGGGAGAGGGCAAAACACAACCGGTGCCCCATGATTCCCCGCATCCTCTTCACACTCGCCCTCGCGCTCGCCATGACGCCACTCCTCCCCGCGGAACGGCCGACCCCGCAGCCGGGCAAGGCCGGGCGCTCGGTCACGGTCGCGACCAACGGTATGGTCGCGACCAGCCACCCCATCGCGGCGCAGGTCGGGTTGGACGTGTTGAAGCGCGGCGGCAACGCGGTGGACGCGGCCATCGCCACGAGCGCCGCGATGGGCCTCATGGAGCCGACCTCGTGCGGCATCGGCGGCGACCTGTACGCGATCGTCTGGGACGCGAAGACGCAGAAGCTCTACGGCCTCAACGCCAGCGGGCGCGCGCCGGGCAAGGCCACGCTCGCGTACTTCGCCGAGAAGAAGCTGAAGGACATTCCCACCTCCGGACCGCTGTCGTGGTCCGTGCCGGGGTGCGTGGACGGCTGGGACCAACTCCGGCAGAAGTTCGGCACGAAGGGCTTTAAGGAACTGCTCGCGCCGACCATCGAGTACGCCCAGAAGGGCGTGCCGGTGCCGGAGGTGATCGCGGGTCACTGGAAGTCGGTCAACAAGATGCGCGACCCCGGAATGCGCGAGACGTTCATGATTCGCGACGGCGACATGATCCGCAGTCCGCACGCCGGCGAGGTGTTCAAGAACCCGTACCTCGCGCGGTCGTACACGCTCATCGCTGAAGGTGGCCGCGACGCGTACTACAAGGGCGACATCGCCGAGAAACTCGTCGCGCTCTCGGACAAGGTCGGCGGCCTCTTCGCGCTGAAAGACTTCACGGATCACACGTCCGAATGGGTCGAGCCGGTGAAGACGAGCTACCGCGGGTACGACGTGTGGGAGATTCCGCCGCCGGGTCAGGGCATCGCGGCGCTACAGATGCTCAACCTGCTCGAACCGCACGACCTCAAGGCGATGGGGCCGGAGTCGGCCGACTACTGGCACCTCCTCGTTGAAGCGAAGAAACTCGCGTTCGCGGACCGCGCGAAGTTCTACGCCGACCCCGCGTTCGCGAAGGTGCCGGTGACTGACCTCATCTCGAAAGAGTACGCGGCCAAGCGGGCGAAGCTCATCGACCCGAAGAAGGCGCTCACCGACATCCCGGCGGGCGACCCGAAACTGAGCACGTCCGAAACGATCTACCTCACGGTAGTGGACAAGGACCGCAACTGCGTGTCGCTCATCCAGAGCAACTACGGCGGCTTCGGATCGGGGCTGTCCGCGCCGGGCACGGGCTTCGGCATCCAGAACCGCGGCTGCCTGTTCGCCCTGGACGAGCACCACGCCAACAAGCTCGCACCGGGCAAGCGGCCGTTCCACACCATCATCCCGGCGATGGTGACGCGCGACAACAAGCCGTGGCTTTCGTTCGGCGTGATGGGCGGCGACATGCAACCGCAGGGGCACGTGCAGGTGCTGGTGAACCTGATCGACTTCGGCATGAACGTGCAGGCAGCCGGTGAAGCCCCACGCGTCGAACACGTCGGGAGCGCGACACCGACCGGCACGCCGGGCAAGGCGAACGGCGGCACCATCAAGGCCGAGTACGGCATCCCCGACGACGTGGTAAAGGAACTGACGCGCCGCGGGCACGCGGTCGAGCGCGTGAAGGTGAACAGCGGCGGCTACCAGGGCATCCTGATCGACCCGAAGACCGGCGTGCTGCACGGCGGGAGCGAGTCGCGCAAGGACGGCGCAGCCGTGGGGTATTGACCGATCACGCGTGTCCTTGGTGGGCAAAGGCGGGCGCGGCACCGCTCTTGCGGTCTTCTCGCTCATCTCGGATGATGGGCTAACCCGTCGCCGTAACAGAGGGCTTCCGATGTCGTTGGTTGCAACACCGAACCCGAAACCGGGTTCACTTCGGCACGGGCTTCCGGCTCCGTTCAAGAAGGAGGGAGTCGTGTACGCGATCGCGTTCGACATGGACATCGAACAACTGCGGAGCCACTACGGCGACCCCTACAACAACGCCTACCTCGAAATCCGCCGCGTGCTGGAAGGTCACGGGTTCGCCTGGCAACAGGGGAGCATGTACTTCGGCAACGCCGCAGTCACGGCGGCGTCCGTGATGATCGCGGTGATCGACCTGACGACGCACCTGCCGTGGTTCGCGGCGTCCGTTCGCGATGTCCGCATGTTGCGCATCGAGGAACTGAACGACCTGATGCCCGTGGTTCACCGTGTCGCCGGGATGACCGACGGCGAGTAGACCAGGGTCACCCTAACTTCAGCCGATACGCGCTCACGGCGTTAGTGCCGAACACCTTCGCGACGGCCGCCTTGCCCTTCCCGTCCACGTACTTCGCGGCCAGCGCGTACACCGTCTCGTACTTCGCGTACAGGTCGCTCACCGGCCAGTTGCTGCCGTACAGCAGGCGGTCCGCGCCGAACGCCTCCCAGATAACATCCAACACCGGCGTGTAGAACGCGAGGTCAGTTGGTGCCGCACCGGGCTTGCGGGTGCCGTCCACCAGCGCGGACAGCTTGCAGAACACGTTCGCGCCCGCTTCGCCGCCGACCGCGACGGCCTTCCGCCACGCCTCCGGCGGTTCCTTCCCGACGAGGGGCGACCGCGAGGGCCGCGGCGACGCACAGGAGTTCGCGGCGGGAGAGCACGGCGGGTCTCCTTCGCGTCACGCGGCCGGGCGGCGCAGGACGCGCTTCGCGGCGCGGCGCAGCAGCCCCGTCAGTCCGCTGTTGCGGAACCGGACGTGCAGCTCACGGAGCCGCGCGTTCAGTTCGTCAATCGTCTGCGCCTTAAGGTCGAGGGCGCGGCGCTGCTCCCCGATCCGAGCCTCGCGTTCCTCGACGCGCCCGTGGAGGTCCGCGCTCACGTCCCGGAACTGCGCCTGGAGGTCCGCGCACGCGGCGTGCAACCGCTGAAGGGCCGCCTCCTTCTCCTGCAACTCGGAGAGGGAGGCGTCGCGGCCGTCGGCCTCTTCGAGGCGGAAGTTCAGGCCGTCGTGCTTGTAGCCCAGCAGGCGCTCGCACAGGTCGGCCGCGGCGTCGATGTCGCGGACGCCGAACGCGGCGGCGTCCAGGTGCAGGTGGCCCGCGCCGTACCGCCGCCAGTGGTGCGCGCGGTTCGGGCGCGGGAGGGTGGCGAAGTCCGCCCGGCCGTACTCGCCCTCGAACCAGCCCAGTAGGTCCGGCGAATCGGCCAGCGCCTGCCGGCAACTGGCTTGCACCTCCCGCCACTCGTCGGCGGTGTCGATCTCCATCTCGTTCAGGCAGTTCTTCACGAGCAGCGGGCGGTCCAGGGTCACGTCGGCGTCGTCCGGGAACAGTTCGCCCTTCGCGCACAGGAACGCGTCGGCCACGGCCGACGGGATGGGCGGCAGGTCGGGCACCCACGCGTGCAGGTGCAGCCCGGCCGCCTCGTTGAGCCGGCGGAAGTCGTTGTCGATCGGCGACCCCTTCTTGCCGAAGTGCCGGGCGACGCCGGTGCTGGCACCGGACCGGCCGCAGATGCCGAGCGGGGCACGGAGCGAGTGGTACGTTTCCACGAGCGCCGCCAGCGCGAACGCGGCGTACACGTCGGGGGTGCGGGTCTTGAACACCCGGCCGGTGCGGGCGCGGAGGCGGTCGAGCAGGTCGCGGCGGACGGCCGCGTTGTAGATCACGGGAAGCTCGGAGTAGCTCGCGTGCCCGTTGGCCGCGGCCCGCATCATGTCGCGTGAGTCGAGCGCGTGCAGGGCGTGCCCGGTCCGCATCTGGGCGAGCGGCACCAGCAGCGCATCGGGCCGGAAGTGGGCGTTCCGCACGTCGGGCCAGTTGTACACCGCGCACTCCCACCGCAGGAGCGGGGTGCCGGTCGCGCGGATCGCGGCGTCGATCACCGGCAGGGCGTGGCGGAGCAGGCCGTCGTCGTCGCCCTGGAGGACGACGTACTCGCCCCGCGCGTGCGACACGGCGAACTCGAGGCTGTCGGTCATCGCCAGCAGGCCGGGCGTGCGGACGTACCGCACCCGCGGGTCGGCCCGGCGCTCGACCAACGCGCGCGTCGCCGGCCCGCTCCAGTTGTCGCTGACGACGACCTCGAGGTCGCCGTCCTGCGCCAGGCAGGTGGCGAGGGTGTGTTCGAGCGTGTGCGGGCGCTCGCGGGTCGGGATCACGATGCTGAAGCGCGGGGCGGTCATCGCGGCGTCCTGCGTCGGGGCGGGGAAGAATCAGGCGGCCCGCGAGCGGCGGCCGGTGTCACGGGCGCGGACCAACTCCTGGATCCGCGCCTCCTTCCGTTCGAGTTGAACCAGGAGCGAGCCGAGGCGGTGCCGGAGGTCGGGGAGCGGCGCGCCGGCGGGCACCGGCGTGAGCAACTCGCCCAGCGCGTCGGGCGGCGACGGCAGACGGAGGAACGCTTCCAGGCCGCGGATCACCTCCAGCTTCGCCGCCAACTGCTGCTGCGCGTCCGCGACCTCGGCGGCGAGGGCAGCCGGGTCTTCGAGCCGCGCGTTCGGAACGAACATGGTGCAGAGGTCGGCCGGGTCGGCCGGCAGGATCATGGTGGGCGGCGGCGGCGGGAGCGGCACGGCGAACAACGGGCGGGCCGCGCGGAGCAGTCGCTTCACCCCGGCCGCGAGCCGCGCCCGGACCGGCCGCGGCCCCCGCTCGAAGTGCGCGAACTCGTTGGCCGCCACGTAACTCAGGAGGAACGCGAGCCGGGCCTTCTGGAACACGCCCAGCCCCCGCGCGCCGAGCGTCGCGCGGAGGGCGTCGCGGAGGAACGGCCAGTACTCGTAGATGGCGGTGGCGCGCGGCCGGGCCGGCTTGAACACCGGGGCCTCCGAGTCGATCCCGACGTGGAAGCACACCGGCGCGGCCGTCTGGAAGCCGGCCGTCAGGATCTGCCGGAGGATGAAGAAGCAGTCGTAGTAGTCGTACATGCGCTCGGCGAGGAGCCGGCGCGCGTCCGCGGTGCGGTGCATGCCGTAGAACAGGCTCGGCTGCAAGTTGTTGAAGAACGCGACCGCGTTCGCGAACGCTCCGGTGCGCGGGGACAGGGCCAGCGGCGGCTTCCACCGCAGCAGCCCGCGCGGCCGGACCGCGTTGCGCATGCCGGTCATCACCGAGCCGGCCGAACCGATGTGGTCCACGCACACCGACACGAAGTCCGGCGTCCACTCGTCGTCGTCCGCGGCCCAGAAGAAGAACTCGCCCTTCGCGCGCTCGAGCAGGAACTTGAAGTTCGCTTCCAGGCCGATGTTCCGCTCCTGCCGGTGGTACCGGACGCGGCCATCGGCCCGGGCGTGGGACTCTGCCACCGCCCGCGTTTCGGGCGTCTCGGAGCAGTTGTCGGAGACGAGGATTTCGAGGTTCGGGTACGTCTGACCGCGGATGCATTCCAGCGTCCGCCGGAGGCCGGCCGGCCGGTTGTAGGTGGGAATGCCGACGGTGACGAGCGGGGTGGCGGTCGGGTTCACGTCCGTGTCCTGTTCCGGGGCCGCGGGTGCCGCTGCGCGTCGTGGCGGGTGGTGGAACCTGTACCATCCGCCGCGGGGCGTCGCAAGGTGAACCGACGGGGGCGGGATGCGCGGCCCGGGCGGGCGGGTCATTCCGGCGGGGGCGGCAGCTTCTCCCAACTCGCCGCCCGCACGCCGGGTTCGATCAGCAACCGGGCCACCGCCTCCTGAACGGCGCGGTCGTTCGCGGGCGTCGCCGTCACCGCGGCCCGGACGACGACCTGCTTCCGCCGCTTGGGCTTACTCGTGGTGACGCCGGTCACCACCATCCCCGCGATGTCGCCGAGGTGGCGCGCCACCACGGTGCGCACGACCGCGTGCTGGTCCGCGGCGCACACCACCTTCAGCCGGTACGCCGCGGGCGCGTCGGCGGCCCGCTTCCGGCGGGCGTCCACCACCCGCGCCAGCGGCTTCAGGCCGATCACCGCGCCGACGACGAACGCGGTGCCGATGGTCGCGTGCAGCCCGTACCCGATGCCGCACATCGTGCCGACCGCGGCGCTGCACCACAGCCCCGCGGCGGTGGTCAGCCCGCGAACGGTCGCGCCCTCTTTCAGAATGGCCCCGCCGCCCAGGAACCCGACCCCGCTGACGATGTACGACGCGATCCGGCTGGGGCTGTTCACTTCGCCCAGGAGGTGCGTGAGCGAGACGAAGAGGGCCGCGCCGATGCACACGAGCGCGTTGGTGCGCAGCCCGGCCGGGTGCTGGTGCCACTGGCGCTCCAGCCCGATCAGCGTGCCGAGTACGGCCGCGAGCGCGACGTTCCCGGTGAATTCCAGTAGCTCCAACGGCGGAACCTCGCGCGGGGCCGGCGGGCCAAGCCGCACTCACATCTTGGCAAGAATCGCATCGGTGAACGCGGTCGTGGTGGCGGTGCCGCCGATGTCGCGGGTGCGAACCTTCCCCTCCGTCAGCACCGCGCACACCGCCGCGCGGATGCGGTCGGCCGCGGGCGCTTCGGCCATGTCCTTCAGCAGTTCGATCGCGGGCAGGATGAGCGGCAGCGGGTTACCCACGTCCGGCGGCACGGCCTCGTGGCTGGCCCCGTACACCGCCTCGTACACGGTCACGTCGTGGCCCCGGTTGATCGCCGCCGTCGTGCTCACGCCGCCGACCAGCCCCGCGCCGAGGTCGGACAGCAGGTCGCCGTACAGGTTGCCGGCCGCGAGCACCTCGAACTGCTGCGGGCGGCTCACCAGTTGGTTGAAGGTGTTATCGACGATCAGGTCCTTCGCGGCGATCTCCGGGAAGTCGCCCGCGACGCGGCGGAAGCAGTCGAGGAACAGCCCGTCGGTCATCTTGAGGACGTTCGCCTTGTGGACGCAGTGGACCGTCTTGCGGCCCGACTTGCGGGCCAGCTCGAACGTGTGCCGGAAGAACCGCAGGCACGCGACCTCGGTCACGATCTTGAAGCTCTGCACCACGCCCGGCACGATCTCGTGCTCGCTCGCGGTGTACAGGTCTTCGGTGATCTCGCGGACGAGGAGGAAATCGACGCCGCTGTGCCGGCTCGGGATGCCCGGCAGGTTGTGGACCGGGCGCACCGACGCGAACAGCCCCAGCTTCCGCCGGAACGCGACGTTGAAGTTGGTCGGCACCGCCGGCCCGTGCGCGGTGGGCGTGCCGGCCCCCTTCGGCTGGAGCAACTTGGTCTTCAGCGCGACCCCGCACGCGCGGACCGCGTCGAACGTGGCCTGGGGGAGCGCGTCGTGGCCCTGCTCCAGCGCCGCCCGCCCGGCCGTGTAGACCTCGAACTCGACCGGCACGCGCGCGGC
>JAYUBA010000011.1:0-2843 GCA_043741075.1 Frigoriglobus sp. | reverse complement strand
GCCGGTCAGGATGCGCACCGCTTCGCCCGGCTTCACCTCGCCCGCGAACGGCCGCGCCGGGAGCGACTCGCCGACCACCGCGAGCGAACGCGCGAGAGACGTGTCGGCGGCGCGCACCGCGAAGCCGTCCATCGCGGAGCGGGCGAAGCCCGGCACATCGACGGCCGACGCCACCGGCTCCGCGAGGACGCGCCCGGCCGCTTCGAGCAGCGCGACCGCTTCGCCCGGCAGCGCCGCGACCCGCGCGGACAGCAGCGCGAGCACCGCGTCCACGTCCGCGCGCTGGCGGAAGCCGCGCATCCGCACGTCGTCGAACCCCGAACCGCTCATGTCACCTGCTCCGTGGCCCGCGTAACCCGCACGACCGCGACTTCTTGCCGCGCTTCGCAAATCTGACTCTCCCGCGCGACCCGCACAACCGCCCGCGTTGCTCCGGAATCGTACCGCTTTCATTCAAGTGCTGAGCCGCTCGCGCGCAAACCGGCCCTACATTTGAATGTCAGGTACGTCGGCCGCACGCCGCCGGCACAAAGCCGGTGGCGCAATGCGGACCGCGGGGCGAGCGCCCGCGTCCTTTAATGCACGCCAGCGGAAGGCACGCGAACTGACGGAGCAACGATGAACACCCGCCGATTCCTCCTCGCCGTGATTGCTTTCGCCCTGATGCTGCCGCTGTCGGCCTGCCGGCACAAGCGCTGCGGCGACACCCGCACCTTCGCCCCGCCCCCGGCCCCGTGCTGCAACGGTCAGGCCCCGCCGGTCGGGTACGTGCCCGGCCCGCCGTAAGCAGTACCGCGACGCGACCTGAGCCGAAATCCGTCCCGCGCGGGCCGCCGCTTCCCGCGGCCCGTGCGGGATGTGCTCGTCCCGCGCGACCGGTGCCACCGCACCCCCTTCGCCAACCCGGTCGCTTTGCCCCGCCGCGCCAGCACTCCGCGATTCCCCCACTCTCCGACTGAATTCGCCCCCGCATTGGTTGCACGACTCCCGCGCCCGTGCATGATTCCCCCGACGGCAGAGGGAAGCTGCGGTCCGCCGCGCGTAAAGGAGTCATCCCATGAAAAAGCGCCTCTTGTGCCTCGGCCTGTTGATCTCGGTCAGCCAACTGTTCGCGACCGGGTGCTACCCGGTGGCGCGGTGGCGGGCGAACCACCCCGGCGGCATCGGCTGTGGCATCTGTGCGGGTGCCCGCCCGCTGATGCACCCGATCCAGACCCGCCGCGCGGTTCTGGGCGAATCGGTCGGTCCGGTCTACGGCGGCCCCATGATGGGATCGCCCCCGTGTCACGGGTGCGGCACGTCGAACGTGGCCCCCGGCGTGCCGGTCGGCTTCGGCGGCGGTCCGGGCGAACTGGTCCCCGTGACCCACCCGTCGGCCGGCTACCCGGTCATCGGCTACCCGATGCCGATCACCCCCGGCCCGACGGTGGTGCCGAGCTACGAGCTGCCGTCCCCGATGCCGCTCCCGAAGAACAACTGACGGCGGGCCGTCCCTTCGCTCTGCGACGCCGCGCGGGCCGTTCACCCGCGCGGCTGTTCCTTCGCCTTCACCTCGGCCGAACTGCCGCGTAAGTACAGCGGCTCCAGCGCGAATAGCTCCTCTTTCGTCAGCGGCGGGAGCCGAAGCCCGACCGCGAACGCGCTTTCAACGCGCGCCTCGCGGTCGGCTTCGGCCACGAGTACGCAGCTTTGTGGGATGCTCTCGGCATACACCGCTACGCCCGGTCCGCTGACGGACACCCCTGCTGGTAGCCAGTTCAAGCACTCGTCCACGAGTCCGATGCGCAGCTCCTGAAACGGCACCCACCCCGCGTGCGTCCGGTCGAAGCGCTGAATGTAAACTTGCTTCTGAAGCGCGTCCGCGATCACCCACAACCGCTCGGCCTCCGGCGGTGCCTGCTCCGCGACCGCGGCGAACGTATCCACCGCGCGCAACTGGCACCCGGTGGCGTAGGCGAGCGCCTTCGCGGTCGCCAGCCCGACGCGCAGGCCCGTGTAGCTGCCCGGCCCGCGGCTCACCATGATGCCGGTCAAGTCGGTCGGCCGAAGCGCCTCCGCCTTCAGCATCGCACCGACGGTCGGGATCATCTCGCGGGCGTGGCGGCGGGCCGCGTCGAGGTCCGCCGCGCGCACCACTTCGCCCCCGCGCGCCAGCCCGACGCGGGCCACGCGGCCGGACGTTTCTAGGATCAGCCAGTTCGCGCTCATGGGCACCCATCGTAACGGTGCTGTCCGCGGTGCGCCCGCGTCCGCACAATGGGAGCATTCTAGCGCACGGCGGACGGCCGCGTAAGGCGGGGCGAACCGATGTCCGACACGGCCACCATGCACATCGACGGGGCGTCGCGCGGCAACCCCGGCCCGGCGTCTTACGCCGTCGTCCTCGCGCGGCCGGGGCTGCCGGTGGTCGAAGAGGCCGACACCATCGGCACCACGACGAACAACGTGGCCGAGTACACCGCGCTCGTGGAGGGACTGGCGCTCGCGGTCGAACTCGGCGTGACGAAACTGCACGTGTACAGCGACAGCGAACTGATTGTGAACCAGATGAACGGCGTATTCAAAGTGAAGCACGCGGACATGCGCCCGTTGTACGAGGAGGCGTGCCGGCTGCGGCGGCAGTTCGAGCGGGTGACGATCGCGCACGTGCGCCGCGAGCAGAACAAGCGGGCCGACGCGCTCGGCAACGACGCGCTCGACGGCAAGCCGCGCAAGCGGGGTGGCGCCTTCTTCCCCTCTCCCCTTGCGGGAGAGGGTGGCGGCGCTTCGCCGACGGGTGAGGGGTGGATCGCTGACGCTTCTGGTAGCGCCACCCCTCACCCGGCTCGCAAAGCCTCGCCACC
>JAYUBA010000010.1:0-2843 GCA_043741075.1 Frigoriglobus sp. | reverse complement strand
TATTTTTGTGCCCTTTGTACTTTTTTGCGGCCAATCCTCTTCTGCTTTGGTCGTGTTCCACTTTGAGGCTTCCGCCATGCGACCTCTCTCCTTCTTGTTCCTTTTGCTGCTCTCAACCTCTCTCGGCGCCGCGGAGAAGCCGCCGGTGTACCTGTGGCTCGAACCGGAGTGGTTCGACGGCGTGAAAGGGTCGTTCGGCTACTGGACCGGTGAGGCCAAGCCGACCGGCACATGGGGCATCGCCGGGCCGGGCATCTCCCCGGAGTGGACGCAGGGCGGCGAGAGCGAGTGGAACTCGATGGGCGCGCCCGCGACCGAAACGAAAGCGAGTTGCGGGCGCGACCTGATCGTGCCGCGCGCCGGGAAGTACCGCGTGTGGGTGCGGTACGTCGATCACCGCAAGAAGACCGAGCCGTTCACGGTGAAGCTCACCCAAGCGGGCAAGCCCGCGACGAGCGGCGAGTTGGGCATGAAGCCGGTCGTGCCGGAGAACGACGAGTACCAACTGTACTGGGGCTTCTCGTTCGGCTGGGGGTCGTTCGACGCCGACCTCGTGGAAGGTAAGGCGCGCATCGACGTGAGTATCGACAAGGCCGGAGAAGCGTGGCGGCAGGTGGACGCGATCCTCATCACGGATGATCTGACGTACACGCCGGTCGGGCGCGAGAAGCCGCCGTTCGCGTACCTCGCCGCGTTCGACCTGCACCCGAAAGACGGCGCGCAGTGGCGCGGGAAGGGCGTGACGGAGGCGAAGTTCGCGCGCCCGCTCGTCGGCGGGAAGGACTTCGCCATGTGGACCGCGGTCGATTACGACGCGAAGAAGTGGGAGAAGCTCGACCCCGCGACGAGCAAGTACGATCTCTTCTTCCAATTCTCGCCGCCCGCGGACATCCGCGACAAGTTCCAGAAGGAGTTCGCCGGCAAGAAGGACTTGCCCATCATCTCGTCGCCGCTGCTCGTGCCCGGCTTCTACCTGGGAACGACGCCCGACCTGTCGCCCGGAACGCCGCTGCGGGCGTGGCTGGAGAAGTCGAAGGCACCGTTCTACATCATGACGAACTACGCGAGCGGCGCGTACACGGACAAGACCGGCCCCGCGACCTACGCGGCCCTCACCGGCGCGCTCGCGGAACAGTTCATGGGCTACGTCCACGGCGAGGCGCTCGGCACCGGCGGCGTCGGTCACGCGGACAAGCCCCTCGGCCCCACCCGGCGCGAACACGTCGATGCGTTCGGCAAGCTGCTGATGAAGCAGCAGGCCGAGGCGTGGTCGAAGATTTACAAGACGCCCGTGCCCGAAGCGCACTGGGCGAAGGGCATCTCGTGCATGTCGGTCGATAGCATCGCGCTGGCGCACCTGTTCCACCACACCGGCGCGAAGGTGGGCGGCTACGAACTGGACGCGACCAACGTCCACACCCCGATGCGGATCGCGTTCGAGCGCGGCGCGGCGCGGCAGTACGGCGGGGCGTGGATCAACTACGCGAGCGGCAACTTCGGCGACGCGTGCAACTTCTTCACGCAGCAGCCGTCGGTGCCGCGGGGCGCGCCGAGTTGGTTCCACAGCAAGTACGCGGTGACCGACGGCGTGAGCGTCGGCTGGTATCGCAAGATGTACTACCTGAACCACCTGTCCGGCGCGTCGGGCATCTTCTGGGAGCAGGGACTCGGCAACCAGTGGATGATCCCCGGCCCCGGCAAGCACCCGGTGCAACTGTCGCCGTTCGGCCGCGCCACCGAAGACTTCCTCGCGTTTGCGGAGCGCCTGCCGGACCGCGGCGAACCGGTCGCACCGGTGGGCCTGCTCCTCAGTGCGGGTCACGGCTACGAGCGGGTGAACAACGCGTGCAAGATGCTGAACGTGTTCCCCGAAACCGACGCGGACCGGGAGCTGCGCGAACTGTTCAACGTGTGCTGGCACCCGGCCGGCGTGGTGGAAGGGCAACCCGCCGCGCCGGACGCGCAGAGCATGCCCAACGGCCGTTACGGGAACATCTTCGACGTGCTGGTAGACCGCCCGGAGAAGGCCGCGGCGCTGAAGAACTACCCGGTGGTGTGGGCCGCGGGGGACGTCGATCTGGCGAAGCTCGCGAAGCCGCTGGACGAGTACGTGAGGGCCGGCGGCACGCTCGTGGTGACGAGCGCCGCCGCGCCGCTCGCGGAGAAGAAAACACGCTGGCTGCCTGATGCGATGCACGGATTCGCGGTGTCCAACACCTTCGACACGTTCGAGGAGTGGAGGCCCGCGGACGGCGAGTCGCGCGCGACCACCCCTTACAACGTCGAACGCGGGGTGCTCGCGGGCGGCGAGGTGCTCGCGTGGGCCGCGAAGGACGTGCCGCTCGTCGTGCGGAACAAGGTCGGCGACGGCGCGGTGATTACGATCCTCGTGCCGCGCGGCCTGGGCCTCGACGAGCGGGCGCACCCGGTGCTGCCGTACCTGATGAACGGCCTCACCGCCGACCTGCTGCCGGTCCGCGTGGAGATGCCCGACGGCAAGCGCCCGGCCGGGGAAATTCAGTACCAAGTGAACCGGGCGAAGGACGGATATGTCGTACTGCTGATGAACAACCGCGGCGTGGACAAGACGCAGCACGGCGTGGCCCGTGTGGACCGGCGGCAGTTCGTGGACGTGGTGGTGCGGACCGCGCTACCGGTGAAGTCGGCGAAGGAGTGGACCGGCCCGCGCGACCTGGCGCTCGCCGCGGACGCGAAGGGCACGACGGTGAAGGTCCGCGTCCACCCCGGCGACGTGCAGGTTATCGGGCTGGTCACGAAGTGATAAACTTTGCGGGGCCGAAAGTGCGGCGGTTCGTGGTTGACGAGCCGGAAGCGTAAGATCG
>JAYUBA010000009.1:0-2844 GCA_043741075.1 Frigoriglobus sp. | reverse complement strand
GCCCCACTCGTCCGGCTTGTCCTTCGGGGCCAGCCGCTTGTCCATGTTCTGCCCGTTCGGCCGCCAGTACGTCTCGGTGGTCAGCTTCACGGCGGCCTTGTCGTCGCCGAACTGGAGCCGCAGCAGCTTCTGCACGCTCCCCTTCCCGTAGGACCGCTCGCCGATCACCGTGGCCCGCTTGTTGTCCTGGAGCGCGGACGCGACGATCTCGCTGGCGCTGGCGCTGCCGTCGTTCACCAGCACGACGATGGGCCGCTGCTCGGCGGGTTGGAACACGGCCTTGCCCTTCTCCGCCTTGAACACCCGCTCCCTCTCCGAGTCGCGCCCGCGGGTGCTGACGATCGGCTGCCCCTCGGTGAGGAACAGGTTGGACACGTCGATCGCCTGGTTCAACAATCCGCCGGGGTTGTCGCGGAGGTCGAGGATCAGCGCCTTGCCCCCCTCCTTCTCGATCTCGTCCAGCGCGGCCTTCAGTTCCTTCGTGGTCAGTTCGTTGAAGCCGGAGACGCGGACGAGGGCGACGCCGTTGGGCTTGTCCACGAACCACTCCCACCGGCTCGGGTCGTCGGCCCGGCGGCGGACGCCGGACACCGGGTGCTGCGGGATGCGCCCGCGGGTGAGCACCACGTCCTCATCGGCCGGGGTGCGGCCCGCGCGGCGCATGGTGAGCGTCACCTTCGTGCCCGGCTCGCCGGTGATGAGCTTCCGCGACTCCGGCACCGTCGTGCCCTCGGTGGACGCGTCGCCCACCTTCACGATGAGGTCGCCGGCGACGACCCCGGCGTCGTAGGCCGGCGTGCCGGGCATCGGGTGATCGACCTTCAGGAACTTCGACGTCGTGTCCAGGGTGAGGACGATGCCGACCCCGCCGAAGCTCCCCTCGCTGTCCGATTCGAACCGCTTGAGCTGCTCGGCGTTCATGTACTCGGAGTGCGGGTCGAGTTTGTGCAGCCCGCCGTTAATCATGTCCTCGACGAGTTTCTGCTTCTCGTCATCGGAGAGCTTGCGGTAGAAGTGCGCGTCCACTTCCGCCATCACGTCCACGATCTGCCGGACGCGCTGGTAGTCCTTGTCCGGCGCGGGCGCGCTGTAGCTGACCGCCAGCCCCAGGGCGACGAGCGCGGGCACGATCAGCAGCCAGGCCAGGTTCCGCAGCGGCATGTCTTCTCCCAGTGGTCAGTGGGCAGTGGTCAGTGGGCAGTGGGCGGAGAAGACAGCAGGCGGAGAAAACCGCCGCAGATTACACAGAAGGACGCAGATCAAATCCGGAGAAAGGATTCAATTCCATGTTCTGCTGTCTTAATCTGCGTCCTTCTGCGTTATCTGCGGCGGTTTTCTCCGCCTGCTGTCTTCTCCGTCTGCTGTCTCCTCCGCCCAGTGCCCACCGGGCGCTACCAGTTTTGCCGATTATACCCGCTTGTCGTGTCGCATGGGAGCCGACATCGCGAACCCCACAGACGTTGTAAAGATTACTTCAAGTCGGTTTGCCCGCCCACCCGGTGCCGGTTATCCTCGCGCTGTAGGCTCCTCAGAGTCTCCAGCTTGACACGCGCCCCCCGGCGAGAAACCGCAATGTACAGCATCGTGATGATGACCGCGCTCACGGCCGCGCCGGACGCGCCCCAGTTCAACGGCTACTTCCGCGACCTGTTCAACCGCGACGGCGGCGGCTGCAACGGCTGTTCGGGCGGCGCGCGGTACAGTTGCTCCGGCGGGTGCTCCGGGTCGGCCGCGTACCCGGCCTCGTGCGGCGGGTGCAACGGGGCGTCGTGCCACGGCGGCGTGTTCGGCCTCGGCTTGGGCACGCGCGTGCGGAGCCTGTTCGACCGCGACAACTCCGGGTGCTGCGGGAGCCACAGCTACGGCTGCACCGGTGCGAGCTACGCGTGCTCCGGGTACTCGTGCTCCGGCTCCGCGTACTCGTGCTTCGGCGGGCCGGCGATGTCGTACACGCCGGTGTTCAACGGCGGCCTGTCGTGCCAGGGCGGGCTGCCCTACTCCGCGCCGCCGCCGGTGTTCGACACGTATCCGGGAATGCCGGGCGCGCCGGGCATCCCCTACGCGGTGCCCGACCCCGCGCCGGGCGCGAGCGGCCTGCGCCCCGCCGCGCACACGTCCACCGCGCTCGTCTCCAGCGGCCCCACCGCGCGGGCCGCGGTGGTGGTGAAACTTCCGACCGACGCCCGCCTCTTCGCCGAGGGCCGGGCACTGAATCTGACCGGCGCGGAGCGGAAGTTCGTCAGCCCCGAACTGCCGACGGGCCAGGAGTTCGTGTACCGGTTCAAGGCCGAGTACGAGCGGGACGGCGAAACGGTGAGCGTCACGAAGAAGGTGCCGGTGCGGGCCGGGACGACGGTGACCGTCGAGTTCGCGGACCTGACCGCCATGCGGCCCGCCGGCACCGGGGCCGGCACCACCACCGCCGCCGGACCGGACAAGGGCGACAAGGGGCTTGCGCCCTCGGTGAAGCCCGCCGCGCAGGAACCGGTGAAGGCCGAACCGCCGGTCAAGTCGCTGCCCGAAGTGCCCGGCCTTCCGGGCGGCGACCGGGCGACGATCACGGTCAAGCTACCGCCGGGCGCGACGCTGTACGTGGACGACCGGAAAAGCCCGTCGCAGGAGGCGGTGCGGTCGTTCGCGACCCCGCCGCTGCCGGCCGGGCGCGAGTTCGCCTACCTCATCAAGGCGGAAGTGGTCCGCAACGGCCAGCCGGAAACGCTCACGCAGAAGGTGCCGTTCCGGGCCGGCGAGCGCGTGGTGGTGGACTTCACCTCGCTGGGCAAGTGAGGCGAGCGCGGGGAAGCCGGGATCGCGTGAGCCACCCCGTCGCGTGATCCACCCCGT
>JAYUBA010000008.1:0-2855 GCA_043741075.1 Frigoriglobus sp. | reverse complement strand
TGGGCTGAGGAAGTGCAGGCTTTCAGCCCGCAATGCTCTTCGCCCTGAAGGGGCGAGATTCCTCAGCCCAGGGCAACGCCCTGGGTTCGCGGCGCAAGCGACGCCCCAGGTCCATCGCATGAACCGATCCCTCCTGATCCTCGCCGCCGTCCTCGCCGTTCTGTGGGCGCGGTCCGCGTGCTACACCGTGGACGCGGCCGAGTTCGTGTACGTCACGCGGTTCGGCGATCCGGTCGCGGTTCACGACGGCGGCTCCGACGCCGGGCTGCACCTCAAAGCGCCGTGGCCCGTCGATTCGGTCATCCGCATCGACCGCCGCGTGCAGTCGTTCGACCTCCCCGCCGTCGAATCGCTCACCCGCGACCCGGTCAACCGCACCGTCGATAAGACGCTCGCGGTCGATGCGTTCGTGACCTGGAAGATCCCCGACGCCGACGCCGCCGACCGGTTCGTGAAGGCCGTCCGCACGCCCGAACAGGCCAAGAAGATACTCGGCCCGCTCGTCAACGGCCGGCTCGCCGCGGTCATCAGCACCATGCCCATCGACGACCTCATCGGCGTCACCGACACGCAGACCACGCTCGCCGCCATCGGCGGCGGGATGGTGACGGGGTTGCCGGAGGCACCGTTCCGCCTCGAAGACATGCGCCTCATCGACGAGCGGAACGAGCGGGTCCGCCGCCGGTTGCTCGGCGCGGAGAGCCTGTTCGGCGGGACGCCCTCGCCCGGCGACGACCTGCGCGCGAAGGCGCTGGCCGAGTACGGCGTCCAGATCATCGACATCCGCGTCCGCCGGTTCAGCTACCCGGAGGCGGTGCGGAGCAGCATCGCGGAGCGCATCCGCAGCGAGCGCGCGAAGAAGGTGGCCGACTACGAGAGCGACGCCCGCAAGCGCGCCTCGGACATCATCACCGACGCCGACCGCGCCGCCCGCACCATCGAAGCCACCGCGAAGGCCGAGAAGACGACCGTGGAGAGCAAGGCGACCGCGGACGCGGCCGTGATCCGCGCCGCCGCATACGAGCAGGACAGCGCCTTCTACCTGTTCCTCGAAAGCCTCCGCTCGTTCCGCAAGATCGTGTCCGGGGGCCGCAGCCTGCTGATGCTGAGCACCAAGCACCCGCTGCTGAAGCCGGGGCTGGACGGCCCGCCGAAGCCGATGAAGCCATGATGAAACCCCGCTACCTCCTGCCGCTCGCGCTCGTCGCCTACCTGCTCACCGGCATCTACCAGGTGGGGCCGGACGAGCGGGCCGTCGTGCGCCGGTTCGGGCGGGTCGTCGCGCGGCCGGGACCGGGGCTGGGCGCCGGCCTGCCGTGGGGCATCGACCGCGTGGACCGCGTCCCGGTGCGCGCCGTGCGCCAACTCCGCGTCGGCTACGACCCGGACGCCGCCGGCGATTCCACCACGCCCGTCGGCCAGATGCTCACCGGCGACCAGAACCTCGTCAACGTGCAACTCGTCATCGACTACGCCATCGGTGAGGCCGATCAAGACTTGGACGATTACGTGATTCACCGCGAACAGGTGGACGCGACGCTCACCCGCACCGCCGAAGCCGCCGCGGCCGAATGGGTCGGCGGGCGGACGATCGACCAGGTACTTCTCACCGGAAGCGCCGCGCTGCCGGCGTGGGTGATGGACCGCCTCGGCGAGCGCCTGCCCGGTCTGCGGCTGGGTGTGCGCGTGCAGCGGGCGAGCGTGGCGCTGCTCGCGCCGCCGGACGAGGTGCGGGCCGCGTTCGAGGCGGTCACGCAGGCGCAAACCGCCATTCGCACGAAGGAGACGCAGGCCCGGCAGGAGCGCGACCAGCGGCTGAGTCAGGCGGGCGCGATGAAGTACAAGCTCGAACAGGAGGCCGCGCAGTTCCGCGACGAGCAACTCGACCAGGGCCGGGCCGACGCCGCCGCGTTCCTCCGCGAGTTGGCCGCGTACCGCACGGTGGCGAAGACCAACCCGGACGCGCTCGCGTTCCTGTGGTGGCACGAGACGCAGGAGACGCTCGACGCGCTGACCGCCCGCGGCGGCCGGGCCGAAGCCATCGACCACTACCTGCTCAACGGCGAGTTGAACCTGTACGCGGTCTTCGACTTCTTCGGGGGGCCGCGCCGGTAGCTGCCGCGGTGTCCTTCTTCTCGTGGCACAGGCTTTCCAGCCTGTGCTTGTGTCACAAAACACAGGCTAGAAAGCCTGTGCCACAAAAACCGCCTACTCCCCCAGCAACCCCGCTCGCCCCTCGGTCGCGGTTAGTTCGCCGCTCACCACGCCGACTCGCGCGGCGCTCCGCTCGGCGGTCGCGGCCCGCGCGTTGCCGGTGCGGTCCAGCGCGTCCGCCAGGTACACCCGCACCCGCGGGTCGCCCGGCTTCACCTCCTTCGCGTCCGCCAGCGCCCGCAGCGCCTTGCACAGCATCTCCTCGCAGAAGTCTTCGTCGCGCTCCTTCGCGCCGTCCTGCTCCTTCACCAGCAGGAGCAGCCCGACGCCGCGGTGGAACAGTTCGCCGAACCGGTCGCCGGACCGCTGCGCGATCTCCATCATCTTGATGTGCGCGGTGACGAGGTGCGGGCGGAGCGTGACCGGACCGCTTTGCGCGTCCGCGACGAACCGCGCGTAGTGGACCCCCGCCTCCGCGCCGCGGTCGCACCGCAGGTACAACTCCGCGAGTTGCAGCCGGAACATCGGCTGGTCGGGGTGTGCGCGGACGTAAGTATCGAGGTGGGTCGCCGCGCCGCGGGGGTCGTCGCGCCCGAGACACCTCGCGACGCTCACGAGCGGGTCGTCTTCGGGCGGCGAAGGACCTACCCCCCCGGCCCCCCTCCCTGAAGGGAGGGGGGAGGAAGACACCCGCTCGTTCG
>JAYUBA010000007.1:0-2857 GCA_043741075.1 Frigoriglobus sp. | reverse complement strand
GCACGAGGAGAGTCGCGCCGATTATCCCACTCTCACCGCCTGCACCGTCCGCGCCCATCTCGACTCTTGCGCCCGGCGCTTTTGTTGCGCCGATCGCGTTGCGGAAAACGGTCCGTCGCGCAGAATTCATCAAGTCGGGCCACGGACGGCGGACGGAGCGGCAGGCGGCCGGCCCAATTCGAGAGGGGGGTTGCGATGTCGCCTCGGCTGTCCGCGTTCGTCCTGCTCGCCGGTGTGCTCGCGGCGCAGGCCGGGTGCCGCTCGCGGTGCGACCAGCGACCGGGGCTGTTCTCGTCCCGCGCGCACGCGGACGCCCCGTGCCAGACGGTCGGCCGGAACACCGGGTGCTTCGACGCCGCGACCGGTCAGCCGGTGCCGTGTTCGCCCGGCGCGCCCGCGATGCCCGGCGGCGGCCCGTACCCGTACCCGCCGATGGGGGCGGTGCCCGGCGGCGCCGGCCCGCGGCCGGACGAGCTTCACATGCCGAACGAGCTGATCCCGCGGCCCGCGGTGCCGATCCCCGCGCCCGGCGACGCGAGCCTCCCGTTCCCGACCTCGCCCGGCGTGCCGGTGAAGACGGGTCCGAACAAGTAGAGTCACCCGGAGGGTGACCCCACGACGCGGCCGGCGGGACGGAATCCCGCCGGCCGCGTTCTTTCGCGCCCCCGTTCCTTGATCCAGTCGGCGTACATGAGGCGCGGCGTGTCCTCCTCCGGGTGCTCGCCGATGGCGCGCGGGAGTGCGTCGCGGTCGTTCATGGCGGGGCCGGCTTGTCGGGGTCGATGCCGGCCGCGCGCAACCGGTTCCGCAGTCGGTCGTTCTCGGCGCGCTCCTTGTCGGCCTGTAGCCGCGCTTCGTCGGCTTGTTGAATCGCTCCGTCGGCGCGCCGCCGCTCGGCCTCGGCGCGCCGACGCTCCGTTTCGGCCAAGTCGTTGAACTCCTGGAACGAGAGGAAGCGCGAGCCGTCGGGGCGGAACACCAGGAGGTCGAGCGGTCGGAACGCGAACTTCATTCCGAGGCGCGGGCTGACGAAGTCGTCCATCGTCTCCACTTGGTCCGGCAGGCCAGTCTCGGTGTTCAGTACGAAGCCCAGCCACGTCCCGGCTTCGGGGTCGAACTCGTAATACTCCTCGGCCCCGTGGTGGAAGTAGAACCGCCGCTTGGCGCGCATCTCGGCGGCGGTGTTGCCCGGCCCGAGTACCTCGAAGATCACCTGCGGGAAGACGTCACCCTCCTCCCACACCTTGTAGCTGCCGCGGTGCCCGCGCGGGCGGCCGAACGCGACGTACACGTCCGGCGCCTGCCGCGCCGTCGGGTCGCGCGCGTCCACGTAGATCAGGTGATCGCCGGCGACGAACGCGTCGGCCGGGGCGAACGCCTCGATGTTCCCCTTCAAGGTGACGATCGCCTCGTACTGCCGCGTGTTCTCGGCCATCGGCTGCCCGTCCGAGTCGGGGAACACCAGCCCGAACGCCGGGACCGGCCGAACTGCGCTCATGTCGTCCTCCCTCCTCGTGTTCCTTCACCCGATGGTGACGCGGTCGCCGGGCGCGGGCACGGCCACGTCGGTGAAGCCCATGCCGCGGAGCGTGGTCGCCAGCGCGTCGGCCTGCTCCCGCTCGCCATGGATCAGCCGCACCTTGCCCACCGCGCCCACCAGCGGACTCAGGTACGCGATGAAGTCGTTCTTGTCCGCGTGGCCGCTGAACCCGTCCAGGTGCAGCACGTCGATCCACTTGTTCCAGTCGCGGCCCTGGAACCGTACCGTCGGCTTGTTGTCGAGCAGTTTCCGCCCCACCGTGCCCGACGCCTGGTAGCTCACCAGGATGATCGAGCACCGCGGGTCGTCCACCAGTTGCTTCAAGTGCTGCTGAATGCGCCCGGCGTCGCACATGCCGCTCGACGCGATGATGACGCTCGGCCCCGGCCGCGACGCGAGCCGCGTGCTCTCCTCGAAGTCGCGGACGTAATTCACCCCGTCGCCGCCCAGAAGCCCGTGCCCCTCGCGCAGCGCCTGGGCGATCTCCGCCGACAGGCAGTTCGGGTGCCCGCGGTACACCGCCGCCACCTCCGACGCGAGCGGGCTATCGACGAAGATCGGGATTTCGGGTATCTTCCGCTCGCGCAGCCCCTGTTGCAGCACGTGGATGATGAGTTGCGTGCGGCCCAGGCTGAACGCCGGGATCAGCACCTTGCCGCCGCGGGCCACGGTGTCGCGGATGGCCGAGTACAGCTTCTCCAGCGTCTCGCCGAACGACCGGTGCGTGCGGTTCCCGTAGGTGCTCTCGCACACCAGCACGTCCGCGGGCGGGATGGTGCCGGTCGGCTTCAGGATGGGCAGCCCGCGCCGCCCCATGTCGCCGCTGAAGGTGACCGTGCGGTCGCGATCCGCTCCGGCGACGACGAGGTGAACCATCGCGGAGCCGAGGACGTGCCCGGCCTCGATGAACCGGAACCGGACGGTCTTGGTCGCGTCGGTGTCGCGGCCGTAGGGCACGGAGACGAGGCGGCTGAACACCTTCTCCACGTCGCCGACCGTGTACAGCGGTTGCACCCACGGCTCCGCGTAGTTGCGGGCGATGTTGATGTGGGCCGCGTCCTCTTCCTGAATCTTCGCGCTGTCGGCGAGCATGACGCGGAGCAGGTCGCGCGTGGGCGGGGTGCAGTAGATCGGTCCGTCGAAGCCCTGGCGGATGAGCGTGGGCAGGTTGCCGCAGTGGTCGATGTGGGCGTGGCTGACGACGACGGCGTCGATCTGGGTGGGGTGGAACGGGAAGTGCCCGTTCCGCTGCCGGGCCTCGTCGCGGCGGCCCTGGTGCAGCCCGCAGTCGAGGAGCACCTTGTGGTTGCCGGTTTC
>JAYUBA010000006.1:0-9338 GCA_043741075.1 Frigoriglobus sp. | reverse complement strand
GCACGCTTGCCACGCCTTCCAATAAGCGCGAAGTCACGCCCTCCTTCCCGCGAAGCGTCGGGCAGAACTCCGCGTAGGTGCTCGCGATCATGAACGTGTACTTGCTCCCGGCCTTGCTCCCACTCGCCGCCACGCCGCCGGGGAACGGCAGGATCACGCCGTGTACCGCGCTCGCGGCGGCGGCGGCGCGGGTCGCGGCGTCGAGGGCCGCGTCGGCGGTCGCGCCGAAGAACCACAGGTTGCCGCCCATCAGGCCGTCGGCGAAGCCGATGCGGCGCTCGCACACGAACTCGCCGCTCAGGATCGGCACCACCCAGCACCGCCGGCCGGACCGCTCCGCGACGAACTGGTGCCCGTCGCCGAAGTACGACACCTTCCGGCCCAGCGGGAGCCACCGCCCCCCCTTAACGGGCGGTTGGGTGCTGGCGAACCAACTTCCGCTCGCGTCCAGCACGTTGAACGCGGCCGTCGTCGGGCACGGCATCACGTTCTGCGACACGCGAACGAGCACCGCGCGTTCGAGCCGGGCTTCGCGGTCCTTGTGGAACCGCGGCACATGGAACTGCACGACCGCACCGGGGCGACCGTCGGGCGTCTCGCCTTCGGGCACGTAGCGGTCGAGGCCGGCTTCGCAGTCGCAGAGGATGGTGCTGCTCGCGTTGCCGGTACTCGCGTTCACGGCGCGGTCGAGCCAGTACCGGTCGCGTGCGGTGATGAGGACGCTGGCATAGATGCTGCGGAACGCTTCCGCGTAGGTGTCGTCGATCGTGGCCGGCATGAACGCCTTTCGGAAGTGCCGTGAAGGACTTGAGTATTGTCGGCAACCGGAGAGGAGCGGGTCAATCGGGAAGAGCACGAAGCGATTTGCTTAAACTACAAGCACTGGCCGCCGATGGGTGCGCAGTATTTGCGCAGTGATGAGCAGCGCAATTCTCGCGGGGAAATCTCCTCCGCGATCCGGGAGCCTGAAAACACAGCAGTTGCGGCGAGTCCGGGCATACGCGGAGAGAATTGGCACGCCACTCGCTTTTATCTCATTCGGCGAGAGCCTAAAATTGCACGGTTGGCTGGCGGAGGGAGAGGCCGTCAGTCAACCGTGCAGTTGTATCTAGAGCTACCAAATCAGCATCACGGCTGCCATCGCGATCATCAGCCCGTCTTCGATCAGCGTCACAAGCGACATCGGCAGGTTGAACACCGTTCCCAGGCACGCGCACCGGATCGCGCTTCGCGGCCAGCGACTGGCGACCAGGGGCTTACGCCCACTGGCTACCGACAGTCGCCCTTCCAGGGCTTCAAGAGGCTCCGCATTCTTAGCCCTGGAAGGGCGGCAGTTCGTAGCCAGGGTCGTGAGACCCTGGTTCCGAGCGCCTCTGAGTGGTTAGAATACGCCCATGAAGCTCAGTTCCGCTCTGGCGGCGCTCGCCGCCGACCCGCACGCGCCCACCGACCTCGCCCGCGTCGCGCTCCTCATCGCCCGCGACGCGTACACCCAGATGAACCCGCGCGCGTACCTGCGCGTCCTCGACCGGCTCGCGGACCAGCTCCGCCCGCGGCTCACCGGGTCGCTCGCGGCGCGCACCGCGGAACTGTCCGAGTTCCTCTTCGAGGAGTGCGGGTTCGCGGGCAACACCGAGCACTACTACGACCCGCGGAACAGCTACCTGAACAAGGTGATCGACCGGCAGGTCGGGCTGCCGATCGCGCTGTCGGTGATGGCCGTCGCGGTGGGCACGCGGGCCGGGCTGAACGTGGTCGGCGTCGGGCTGCCGGGCCACTTCATCGCGAAGGCGGTGGAGGGCGACGCCGCGGTGCTGTTCGACCCGTTCAACGGCGGGCAGTTCCTGGACGCCGACGCGTGCGAGGCGCTGGTGGGCGGGGTGACCGGGCGGCCGTTCGAGGCGACGCCGGCGGCGCTCGCGGCCACGCCGCCGGGGGCGATCGTCGCGCGGATGTTGCAGAACCTGAAGACGGCGTACATGGCGGACCGGTCGTACGGCCGCGCGGCGCGGGTGACGTACCGGCTCGCGCAACTGATCCCGGACGACCCGACGCAGCGCCGCGACCTCGGCGTGCTGCTGGTGCAGGCCGAGCAGCCCGGCCGCGCCATCGACCACCTCCGTCACTACCTGAACGCGGACCCGACCGCCGAGGACGCCCGCGACGTGCAGAAGTTCCTCGCGAAGGCGCTCACCGAAGTGGCGCGGTGGAATTAGCGCGACGCGCCGACCCTTCACCGCGCACTATCACGGCGAACCGTACCCCGGAGGGCCGACCCATGTCCCGCTTCGCCGTCGCGCTCGTTCGCCTCGCCGCCTCTCCGGTCGCACCCGCGTCCGACGCTCACCTGCTTCGCACCTTCGTCGCCGCGCAAGGCGAGGACGCGTTCGCCGAACTGGTCCGCCGGCACGGGCCGATGGTCCTCGCGGTGTGCCGCCGCGCCCTGTCCGACGCGCACGACGCGGAGGACGCGTTCCAGGCGGTGTTCCTCGTACTCGCCCGCAAGGCCGGCACGGTGCGCGGTACGAACGTGGCCGCGTGGCTGTACGGGGTCGCCGTGCGGACGGCGCGCGGCGTGCGCGTCATGCGCGACCGGCGGCGGAAGCACGAACGCGCGAGCGGCGGGTTCCAGCCCCCCGATACCGCAACGATGGCGGACCACGACACTGCGGCCGTCATCGACGAGGAGTTGGCGAAGCTCCCCGACTGCTACCGCGACGCGGTCGTGCTGTGCGAACTGCGCGGGCTGTCGCGCAAGCAGGCCGCGGCCGAACTCGGCGTGCCCGAAGGCACGCTCTCCAGCCGACTGGCCGCGGCGAAGCGGAAGCTCGCGGGGCGACTCGCCGCGCGCGGGCTGGCTGGCGCGGCGCTGGTCGCGGCACTCGCGCCGGCCGTCGTTTCCGCGGCGCTCTTGGAATCGACCGCGCTGGCCGTTCGCGGCGCGGCGGGCGGGGTGGCGAGCGCGGCGGCTTCGGCGGTGCTGAAGGGGATGCTGTTCGACCAACTGAAGGCGGTCGTTCTCTCCGCCGCGGTGTGCCTCACGGCCGTGTGCGGCGGGCTGGCGATGACCGGCGCGCCCTCCGACGCCCCGCCGGGGAAGGCGGTCGCACCCGCGCCGCGCGCGGTCGAAGACCCGGCCGCGGCGCGGGTGAAGCAACTCGGCGGTGCCGACTTCGCCGAACGCGAAGCCGCCCACGCGGCGCTGCGCAAGCTCGGCCCGAAAGCCGAAGGCGCGCTCAAGGCCGGGCTGAAGTCCGACGACCCCGAAATCCGCGCCCGCGCCGCCGCGCTGCTCGCCGATGTCCGCAAGGACGCGCTCGCCGCGCTGGCGAAGGGCTTCGACCCTGCGGCCGACACCGAGCCGGACCACCCCATCTGGAAGCGGTTCAAGGCCATCGCCGGGAACACCCGCGCCGGCCGCGAACTCTTCGCGCAGATCATCAAGAACGCGGAGTGGCTCCGCCGCCTCGACGCCGCGGAAGCGGGACCGGATGCCGCCGCCCGGCAGTACCGCGACGCGATCCTGGATGTCGGCCGGCACTACCACAGTTGCATGTCGGTCGGGTTCGTCATCTACGTGTGGCCGTGCGACACCGCGAACCAGACCGCGTTCCTCATGCTCCTCGGCAGCTACCCCGGCACCGAAGCCGCCAAGCCGAAGGACGCCGCCGACGCGAGAATCTTCGCCGACGGCGAGGGACGCATTCACTACGCCCGCGGGCTGCAACTGGGGCTTTCAGGGGAAGGAGATCGCGCCGGGGCCGGAGAAGCGGGCGGTCAACCTGATCGCGGGCGACGTGGGGCGGCACCAGGGGAAGGAGATCGCGCCGGGGCCGGAGAAGCGGTACGACGCCACCGCCGCGCTCCCGTTGGGCAGCGACCGCGTGTTCGCCAAACTGCTCGCCGCGTGGCTCGCCCGCCGCACCGATGAAAACGTCCTGTACGGCGGGTTCCAACTCGCGGTGAGGCACCGCGCCGCGGACGTTCTGCCGGTCGCGCGGGCGATCGCGGCCGACAAGGAGCGCGGGGCCGGGGCGCGGGCCGCCCTGCCCGCCGTCGCCCAGTTCGGCGCTCCGGCCGACCTGCCGCTGTTCACCCCGCACTTCGACGACACCACGGTCGTGATCATGGCCCCGCCGCCGACCGCGAACTCGCCCGGCCCGCGCTCGCGCCGCCTGCGGGTCGATGACGGGGCGATCGCGCTGGCGCTGTTGCTGTGCGACCAGGACCCGTTCGAGTTCGGATACGAGTACGCGAAGGACCGCTTCCGCCGCGACAACGGCCGGCCGGTGATCGCGAACTACGAGGCCGAGTCGTTCGGCTTCTCGGACGAGAAGGCCCGCGCCGCGGCGCACGCGAAGGCCAAAGCGTTCCTCGCCATTCGGGAGGTGGCCCCGCCGCCGCGGCCGAAGCCGTAGTCAGGCCGCCAACACGGAAAGTGGCGGCCTGGCGGTCTGGCGGCCTGACTCCGGCGTCAGTCGATGACCTTGGTGAGCGGGTACTCGACGATGCCGCTGGCCCCGGCCGCCTTCAGTTGCGGGATGATGTGCCGCACCGTGTCCTCGTCGGTGATCGTGTTCACCGCCACCCACGCGTCGTCGGCCAGCGGCGCGATGGTCGGGTTCCGCAGCGCCGGCAGTTGCGCCAGCACGCGGGCCAGGTCCGTCTTGCGCACGTTCATCATCAGCCCAACCTTCCCCTCCGCCGCCATCGCCCCCTTCAGCATCATCACCAGGTCGTCCATCTTCCGCCGCTTCCACGGATCGACCGCCGCCGCCGGGTGGGCGACGAACCGCGTCGTGCTGGTGAGCAGGTCGCAGACGATGCGCAGGTTGTTCGCCCGGAGCGAACTGCCGGTCTCGGTCACCTCCACGATCGCGTCGGCCAGTTTGGGCGGCTTCACCTCGGTCGCGCCCCAACTGAACTCGACGTTCGCCGTGACGCCGTGTGAGGCGAGCCACTTCTTCGTGATGTTCACGACCTCGGTCGCGATCCGCTTGCCCTGAAGGTCTTTCGGCCCTTGAATCGGCGAGTCGTTGGGCACCGCGAGCACCCACCGCACCGGCCGGCGGCTCACCTTGCTGAACACGAGTTCGGCCAACTCGGTGACGTGCGCGTCGCTCTCCACGATCCAGTCGTGCCCGGTCAGCCCGCAGTCGAGCGAGCCGTCGGCGACGTACCGGCCCATCTCCTGCGCGCGGATCAGGGTGCAGTGCAACTCCGGGTCGTCGATGGCCGGGTAGTAGCTGCGGGTGGGGAAGGTGATCTTGTACCCGGCCTTGCGGAACAGGTCGGCGGTCGCCTCCTGGAGCGACCCGGCCGGCAGGCCGAGCTTCAGCACGTTGCTCATCGCACTCTCGAATGGTGTCGGTTCGTGGTGCTGTTGTTGAACGGGCCGCGGGGGTTCGCGGCCAGCGCGGGAATGATAAATGCTGAATGATGAAGGATGAATTGAAGACAGGAGGCGTGCCCTCTTCCGTCTTCAATTTATCCTTCATCATTCAGCCTTCATCATTTCCTAGTACCGGAGCATGAAGCCGAAGTTGACGCCGCCGAGCCAGTGATCCTCCTCGACGATCCGGAGGGCCGGGCCGCGGGGGGCACCGGCGGCCCCGTAGTTCGGGCTGAACGGGATCGCGGCGCTGCTGACCAGCGGCGAGGCGATGGTCCCCGGCCGCACTACGTCCGGGAAGTACAGGAAGTTCACCCCGATGAACCCGGTCAGCCCGCCCGTCAGCGCGACGCCGACGTTCCCGCCGAACTCGGGGATGTAGGTGAACCGGTCGTTGGTGTAGGTGCCGATGTTGCTGGCGTTGGCGAGCACGCCGCCGAACGCCGACCCGACGGACCGGTTGGTGCCGGTGCCCGAGATGACGGCCCCGGTGCCGAGAACCTCGACCCGCTCGTACATGTTACCCACGGCGATCTTGGCGAACGAACTGGCGGTGACCAGCCCGTACCGGGCCTCGCCCTTCAGCCCGACGACGAACCCGTTGAACCGGTTGATCGTGCGGAAGGTGTCGCGGGTGTCGATCGTCGCCGGGCCGGTCACCCCCACGCCGCCGAAGGTCGTCGTGGCGGTGGAGGCGACGGTCGCCCCGGTCTGGCTGACGGTCCCGAACGGGCCGGTCGTGAACGACGGCAGCGAGGTCGTGCCCCCCCCGTTGAACTGGGTGGTGCTCGAGATGTTCAGGGCCTCGTGGAACTCGAGGTACCGGTAGCCGGCCAGCAGATCGACCGACCAGACGCGGCGGGTGCCCGGCTCGGCCCGGTACAGGTTCCACACGCCCTCCGGCTCGAGGCCGTACGTCTGCGAGGTGGTCGAGACCCGCACCCGCGCCGGCCCGATGCCCGGACCGGATAGCACCACCGCGCTCTGCACCCCGGCCACGTCCACGAACGGGCGGGCGAGGACCGGGAGGCCCGACGTGTTCCTCAGGTTCCCAAACTTGCGGCTCTCGACCTGGCTCTCCGTCGTGAACCCGGTCATCTGGAAGCCCAGGCGCCGGTCCGCGTCCCCGAAGAACCCGGCCGTCAGGCGGAACCCGTTGAACGCGTCGTACCCGAGCTTGCGCTGGCCCACCAGGACGGTGGTGCTGGCGGCCCCGAGTACGCCCGCGTCGGACGGGGCGCTGGTGGTCAACAGGGGGTATCGAATATCCTGCCCGCGGGAGAACCACAACAGGTATTCGCCCTCGAACCACCACCGCGGCGCGGTGCCGTAGCCGAGGCCGCCGTCGCCGCCCCCGCCGCCCGGCGGGGCCGGCTGGTACGACTGCTGCGCGTACGGGCCGGGCATCGGGTACATCGGGCCGGGCGGCGGGCCGAACCCGCCCACCGGGCCGAGGCCGAGTGGGTCGCCCGGCGGGCCGAAATTGCCCGGCGGCATGATCGCCGGTGCCGGGGCGAACCGCGGCGGCGCGGCCCCCGGCGCGACGATGGGCGCACCGGCCGGGCCGCCGGGATCAACCGGAGGTTGACCCCACGCCGTGCCGGCCCCGGCCGCGAGGGCCGCGATCGATCCCAGTAATCCCTTTCGCATGGCACGCTCCTGCTCTGCCAGCCGTGGCGCACGAGGCGACCGCCGGCCGAGCATTCCCCTATTCCGGCATGCCGGATCGAAGCGGGCGGGCATCCCCCGATACACCGCCCCCAACCCGGACAACGCATGTCGTCCTGCTGAACGGAACAATCGGCACGAGCGGGCGCGAACCTTGAGCGTATTGCGATTTGAAGCGGCCGGACCGGGTGCGCCGGCGATGCCAAAAAGCGCGAAGGCGGAAGGTGGGCAAGATGCGCCGCTCGCGGCACCGCGATACATCCGCGAAGCCACAAGCGGCGCTGCCTGTATATCGACCACATGGACTTCGCCACCGCACGCCGGGACTCGCTCGTCCGCTACCTCCGCCAACATGTGAGCGGCGAGGTGCGGTTCGACGACACCTCGCGCCGGCTCTACGCCACCGACGCCAGCCACTACCAGATCCAGCCGCTCGGCGTGGTGCTGCCCAAGACGGCGGACGACCTCGCGGTGACGGTGCAGATCGCCGCCGACCTGAACGTGCCGATCACTGCCCGCGGCGGCGGCACCAGCCTGTCCGGCCAGAGCATCGGCCCCGGCATCGTCATCGACTGCTCGAAGTACCTCAACGCGGTCGGCGAAGTGGACGTGTCGAACCGCCGCGTGCGCGTCCAACCGGGCGTGGTGCTCGACCACCTGAACCGCGTGCTGGCCCCGCACGGGCTGATGTTCGGCCCGGACGTGGCGACCGCGAGCCGCGCCACGCTCGGCGGCATGATCGGCAACAACTCCGCCGGCGCGCGGTCGATCGTCTACAAGCAGACGGTCGATCACGTCCGCGCCCTCTCGGCCGTGCTTTCGGACGGCTCGCGTGCCGAGTTCGGCCCGCTCTCCGCGACCGAGTACGAGCGGAAGCTGGAACTCCGCACCCGCGAGGGCGACGCGTACCGGGCCGCCGACGCGGTCGTGCGCGACCACGCCGACGAGATCGTCGCGCGCACGCCGAAAATCGTGCGGAAGGTGAGCGGCTACAACCTCGCGGGGCTTCTTCCCCTGAGCGGGGGGCGTCAGCCCCCTGTGCGCTCCGGCCCCCCTGTGCGCTCCGGCCCCCCTGTGCGCTCCGGCCCCCCTGTGCGCTCGGACCCACAGGGGGCTTACGCCCCCCGCTCAGGGGGGTCTCTGGTTCCCCTGCTCGTCGGCTCCGAAGGTACGCTCGCGGTCGTGGCCGAGGCGGAACTCGCGCTGGTCCCGCGGCCGAAGCACCGCGGGTTGCTCGTCCCGCAGTTCTCCTCGCTCGGCGCCGCACTCGACGCGCTTCAGGCGTGTCTCGAACTCGGCCCGTCGGCGGTCGAACTGATGGACCGCATGTTGATCGACCTCGCCCGCAACCAGCGGTCGCTGAAGGACACGATGGCGGCCGTTCGCGGGCACCCCGAAGCGATCCTGATGGTCGAGTTCAGTTCCGACGACGCGGCCGACGTGTCGTACCGCGTACACGAGTTGCAGCGCCGCCTGAACGGTATCGCCGGCCTCACCGCGAGCGTGCCCGCGCTCGACGCGGAGACGCGCGACCCGCTGTGGGCGCTGCGCAGTTCCGCCGTGCCGCTGCTCTACGGGATGCCCGGCGACGCCAAGCCGGTCACGTTCTGCGAGGACGCCGCGGTCGCCCCGGAGCGGCTGCCGGAGTTCGCCGCGCGGTTCCGCGAGATCTTCCACCGCCACGGCACCGACGGCGCGTTCTACGGGCACGCGAGCGTCGGCTGCCTGCACATCCGCCCGGTGCTGAACCTGCACGAAACCGCGGGCGTCGTGACGATGCGGAAGATCATGGAGGAGGTGACCGACCTCGTGTTGGAGTTCAACGGCAGCCTGAGCGGCGAGCACGGCGACGGGCTGGTGCGGAGCGAGTGGAACCGGAAGATGTTCGGGCCGGTGGTGTACGAGGCGTTCCGCCAGGTGAAGCGCGGGTTCGACCCGGGGAACGTGCTGAACCCCGGCAAGGTGGTGGACGCGCCCGCGATGGAAGAGAACATGCGCGTGCCGCCGGGCAAGATGCCCGCGACCGACCCGCCGACGGTGTTCGACTACGAAAAGCAGGGCGGGTTCTTCCGCAGCATCGAGCTGTGCAACGGGGCCGGCGTGTGCCGCAAGACGCAGGGCGGCGCGATGTGCCCCAGCTACCGCGCCACGAAGGACGAGCAGGACACGACCCGCGCCCGCGCGAACGCGCTGCGGCTCGCGCTGATGCCGCCCGACCCCTCCCCCAACCCCCTCCCCCAAGGGGAGAGGGGGCTTTCTCCCCCTCCCTTCTTAGGGG
>JAYUBA010000005.1:0-2862 GCA_043741075.1 Frigoriglobus sp. | reverse complement strand
TCTGGCCTGCCCTGAGTTCGGCAGGCCAGAGGCCCACCCCACGAGGAAGCACACCATGACGTGGCACGACGCGCGCGAAGTCGGCGAGGCGCTGTTCGACCAGTTCGACACCATCGACCCGCTCACGGTGCGGTTCACCGACCTGCACAAGCACGTGCTGAACCTCGAAGGGTTCACCGGCACGCCGGACGGGTCCAACGAGAAGCTCCTCGAAGCCATTCAGATGGCGTGGTACGAGGAGTGGAAGGACGAGTACGGCAAGTGACCGCACGGGTCACGGGTTCGGCTCCCCTGGTGCCGGCGGCGGACGCTCGGCTTCGCGGGCGAATCGCTTCCGGTGCCGGTACGCCCACACGCCCGCGAGCAGCGCCGGAAGCCAGAGTGGCGCCCACGGTGCGAGACCGACCGCGAACAGCACGACCCCCGACCCGAAGTCCACCAGCGCGTCCCACGAGTTCGCGAACGTGTCGCGGATGCGGGTGCCGAACGTCGGCGCGGTCGGCGGCTTGTAGTCCTTCACCTCGCGGAGCGTGACGTTGACCGTCGAGAGCTGGACGCGGTTCTGAAGGTAGTTCCGCCGCCCCTGCGCCCGCTCGATGTCGCCGCGCACCAGGAAGACGCGGTCGCTCACCTTGATCACGTCCTCCAATTTCTCCTCCTTCCGCTTCTCCTTCAGCAGTTCGTTCAGCTTGGCCTCCTGCTCCTTCAGGTTCTTGATCCGCGCCTCGACATCGACGAACTCCTCGGTCACGTCCTGTGTGTCCACCACGTTCCGTTCCGCGATGCCGAGCGCGAGCAGGCCGTCTTTGAGTGCGCCGAAGCCGGCGACCGGGACGCGGATGGTGTACACCGCCGTCCGGCGTGCGCCGGCATCGCCCTTCACCTCGGACTTGGCCACGAACCCCTTGTGCGCGGCGACCAGCTTCTCCACTTCCGGGGTCGCGGCGTCGAGGTCCTTGACGATCACGTCGAGCGTGGCCGTGTAAATGATCATCGGCGCCGGCGGGACGGCGTTCACCGCCGCCGGGTCGGCGGCGCCTTCGTTCTTCGCCCCGCCGGCGGCCTGCTCTTTCGCCGCGCCGACGGGGGGCGCGCCGGGCGCGTCTGACTTCCCGCCGCACCCGGCGAGTGCGAACAAGACAACCACAACCGACAGCCGCCGCACCGGGCCGAAACGCGACATGACGTGACCTCCGCGCGAAAGAAGATGGGGCACTATTCCTTGACCGCCGCGCCGGGGACGCGGTTGTACAGCGTCGTGAGTTCGGCCATGCGCTGGATCGCCTCCGGGCGGAACTGGTCGAGCCGGAACCGCCACCGCCAGTTGCCCGTCGCGATACCGGGCCGGTTCATCCGCGCGTCGCTCCCCATGCTCAGCAGGTCTTGCAGCGGCGCGATCGCGAGCGCCGACACCGACGACCACGCGAAACGGATCAGCTCCCACGCCGGGTCGCCGATCCCCTTCCCCAGCGTCAGCGCGAGGTAGTTCCGGTCGCGGTCGTTGAGCGTCGCGTACCAGCCGTTCACGGTGTCGTTGTCGTGCGTGCCCGTGTAGCACGCGCTGTTCGGCAGGTAGTTGTGCGGCCAGTGCAGGCTCACCGGCCCTTCCAGCGCGAACTGGAGGACGCGCATCCCCGGCAGCGCGAGCGCGTCGCGCAGCGCGACCACGTCCGGCGTAATCACGCCCAGGTCTTCGGCGATCAGCGGCAGCCCGCCGAGGGACGTGCGGAGCCGCTCGAACAGCTTCATGCCGGGGCCATCCACCCACGTCCCGACGCGCGCCGTGAGTTCGGTCGCGGGGATGTGCCACGCCTGGCAGAACCCGCGGAAGTGGTCGAGGCGGATCAGATCCACCTGCTTCAACTGGCGCAGCACGCGGGCGCACCACCACGCGAACCCGGTCGCCTCCATCCGCGTCCAGTCGTAGATCGGGTTGCCCCAGTGCTGGCCGTCGGCCGCGAAGTAGTCCGGCGGCACCCCGGCCACGACGGTCGGCATCCGGTCTGCGTCCAACAGGAACTGGTCCGGGTTGGCCCACACGTCGGACGAGTCGAGCGCGACGAAGATGGGCGCGTCGCCGATGACCTTGATGCCGCGCTCGCTCGCAAACGCCTTCAGCGCGGCCCACTGCCGGTCGAAGAGGAACTGCCCGAACTTGTGCAGCCGGATCTCGCCCGCGAGCTTCGTCTCCAGTTCGGCGAGCGCGACCGGGTTCCGCCGCAGCAGGTCCGGGGGCCACGCGATGAGGTTCGTGCCGCCGAGCGCCTCGCGGATGGCGACGAACAGCGCGTGGTCCTCCAGCCACCCGGCCTCCGCCGCGCAGTAGCTCTCGAAGTCGTGTTTCAGGTGCGGCGCCTTGCCCCCGCGGAACGCGTCCCAGGCCGCGCGCAGGAGCTTCGTCTTGAACGGCGTGACGCGGGCATAATCGACGTGGTCGGTGGCGAACTGTTCGCCGGCCCACAGGTCGGCGGACACAAGCCCTTCCTGCTGGAGCACGTCCGGGCTGAGCAGGTTCACGTTGCCGGCGAACGCGGAGAACGACTGGTACGGCGAGTCGCCGGCCCCGGTCGGGCCGAGCGGCAGCACCTGCCACCACGACTGCTTCATCGCCGCGAGCGTTTCCACCCACCGGAACGCGATCGGGCCGAGGTCGCCGATGCCGAACGGGCCGGGGAGGCTCGTCGGGTGCAGCAGGATGCCGGACGAGCGCGGGAGTGTCGGCGTGGACATGCAGTGCCTCGGCGCGGCGGGTGATACGCAATCGGGTTAATCAGTTCACGTCGGGCCGGCCGGGCTTGTCGGCCGCACCCCGTCGCTGACGCTCCGGGTTCGCCTTATGACCGGGCGAACCCGGAGCGTCAG
>JAYUBA010000004.1:0-2862 GCA_043741075.1 Frigoriglobus sp. | reverse complement strand
TCACGGGTGCCGCTCGCCACTGCCGAAATACGCAGGCACCCACTTGGTTGCCGTTCACGGCCCGGCCGACCACTCGACCACCGCGGCCGTCGGGTGCGGCTTTTCCGTCGGCGGCCCGGCGCGGTACGCGCCGCTCAGCACCCACGCCACCGCGACCGCCTTCCCGGTCTTGGCGTCGAACACGCCCACGCCCTCGCCGCTCGCGCTGGTACGGATCGGGACCTTCGCGTCGCCGTCGCGGTCGTGCGCCGTTTCCCAGCGCCCGCTGTACCGCACCACGATTACCCCGTCGCCGACGCGTTCCACCGTCGCCGCGATCTTCGCGGTCGTCGCGTCGGCCGGCGTCGGCCCGAAGATCGGGTCCGTGAACGGGCTGAGTGCGGGTGTGAATCGGCGCGCCACCGCTTCCGATACGGTCCACTCGGTGCCCACCTTCGCCCCGTCCGGGGGCGCGAGCGCGGCCCACTCCTTCGCGCCGAGCCGGATGCTGTCCACCACCGGCGCGCCTTCCTGCCGGCCGTTTCGCAGGCCGATCACCAGGACCGCCAGCCGCGCGCCGCCGTCGGCGGTCGGGCCGCGCCCGCGGTCGGCGAGCGTGCCCGGCTTCGCCTTCACTTCGCGCACCGGGAGCGGCCCGGCGTCCTTCGCCGCGTCGCGGAGCATCGCGAGCGTTTCGGCCACCCACCGCCGCTGCCCGTCGGTCGCGGACTCGCCCGCCTTCGCCTTGTGGTAGTGGAAGCCGAGTACCTTGCCGTCGGGCGTGACCACCCACACCCCCTGCGGCCACTGCTTCATCAGCGCGCGGAAGAACTTGCCGTCGGCGGTGTCGGTTAAGCGGTCGGTGTTGAGGGCGACGGGAACGAAGTTGTCGGCCACGAGTTTGACGATCGTGGGGTCGTTCAGGGGGCCTGCACGAAGCCCGGCAGCGTAGCCTCAGCAGCGTTCCAACGGGGTGCCGTCGCGGTCGCGCCCTCCGGCCAGCCACACGAGTAGCGGGCGCTTCTCGTCGCGCGCCTCTTTCAGCGCAACCGCTGGGTCGTCGTGCCACGGGATTTCGCGCCACGCGAAGTCGCGCCCGGACGGGCGCACCACCGCGGCCTTCTTGAGCAGCGCGGCGAGTTCGGGGGGCGCGTCGTCGGCGCGGGCGGGCGCGAGTGGAAGCGCGACCGCGAAGGCGAGGAAGGTGACCGTCCGTGTCATGGCGTCGCTCCGCTGCCGGGATCGGGTGGCGAAGCCACCGGTGTACACCCTGGCGGCCCGCCCCGCAACTCCGACTTCGGCGCGAACTTGTGGGACGGGCTTCCACAGTAGTTGCCACGGAGGTTGAGTGACGCATGGGGTTTCGGGAGAATGAGTTGTACCACCAACCATTCGGCCAGGAGCCCCCATGCGTCACCGACACGATACCCGACCCGACGACCTCCGCCAACCTGGACAACCCAACGACACGCGACGACCTGGACAACGTGGCAACTACTGTGGAAGCCTGTCCTACATGATGCGCTTCCACTTCGCCTGGAAGCTGGCGCGTTCGAGGACTTCGCGGTTCACGACGCCGCGCGGCACGCGGCCTTCGACGAGGTCGAGCATCCCGCGGCAGACGGTGCGGCCGATGTCGCGGAACAGTTCGTCCGTCCACGCGATGCAGTGCGGCGCGAGCAGCACGTTGTCGAGTTCCGCGAACGCCGGCGGCGCGGTGAGCGGTTCGTTCGTGAAGCAGTCGATGGCGGCCCCGGCGATGCGGTCGTTGGTCAGCGCGGCGTGCAGCGCGGCCTCGTCCACGATCCCGCCGCGGGCGGTGTTGAGGAGGTGCGCGGTCGGCTTCATGCGCGCGAGTTCGCGCGCACCGATCAGGTTGCGTGTGCTGTCGGTGAGCGGGCAGTGGACCGAGACGAAGTCGGCTTCCGCGAGCAGTTCGTCGAGCGAAACGATTCGCACGCCGAGCTTCGCCGCGTCGGCGGCGCTCACGAACGGGTCGAACACGAGCGGTGTCTTCATGCCGAAGCCGGCGAGCAACTTCACGAGGGCGCGGCCGATGCCGCCGAACCCGACCACGCCGAGCGTGCGGTCGCGGAGTTCGGTTCCCATGTACCCGCTACGGTTCTCCCATCGCGCTTCGCGAACGAGCGCATCCTTTGTGCGAACGTGGTGCGTGAGCGCGAGCATCCACGCCACCGTGGCCTCCGCAACGGGCCGGTCCACGGCACCGGCCGCGATGAACAGCATCACGTCGGCCGCGGTGCAGGCGGCGACATCCACGCCGTCGTAGCCGACGCCGAACCGGCCGACCGCGAGCAGGTCGGGCGTGTTGAGCAGGCTCGCGGCCGTGACCCGCGGCGTCAACACGATGACGCCGTTCGCACCGCCGAGTTGGTCGGCCCCGATCTCGGCGCGGTGCTGCGTGAACGGCTGAACCGCGATGCCGGTGCCGTCGAACGTGTCGAGGCCGATGTCGCGGTACTTCGGCGTGCCGTCCGCGGAAATGAAGTCGCCCGTTAGCGCGACGCGAAACGGTCTTTGGCGAGCGGGGGGCGTAAGCCCCCTGATAGACCCTTCGCGTCGCGTGGCCCCTTGCATTTCATCAGGAGGCTTACGCCCCCCGCTCCCCAAGTCGGCGGTCATCGCGCGATCGCGCCCCACGCCCGCGAGCGAGGCACGCAGCGAGCGGAGCAGCAACCCCGCGTCCATGCCCAGCGCGATCGCGCGGAAGCCCTGCGAGAGGCGCTGCTGCACGTTGTCGTCACCGGTCGCGACAACGCCGCAGTGCTTCCCCGCGGCGCGGAGCGTGTCCTTCATGCGGAGGAGCGCGTCCGCGACGCCCGGCCCTTCCCACTGCCCGCGAAAGCCGGCCGACGCGGAGTA
>JAYUBA010000003.1:0-2864 GCA_043741075.1 Frigoriglobus sp. | reverse complement strand
CCCGCACCGCTCCCTTTCGGACCCCGACATGAACAACCCGGCCGACCAGATCGCCCGCTTCCGCAACATGGCCCAAGAGGACCCGGACAACGACCTCGCGCACTTCCGCCTGGGCCAGTTCCTCATGGACGACGGGCAACTCGCGGAAGCCGCCAAGTCGTTCCGCCGCACGCTGGAGATCACCCCGGAGTTCTCCAAGGTGTTCCAACTGCTCGGCGAGTGCCTCATCAAGCTCGACGAGAAGCCGGAGGCGATTTCGGTTCTGACGAAGGGGTGGACGACGGCCGACGACCGCGGCGACCGGATGCCCCGCGACGCGATGGGGAAGTTGCTCCAGCAACTCGGCGCGCCGGTGCCGCAGAAGCAGATCGCGATCACCGACGACGGCAGCCCCGGCACCGGCTTCCGGTGCGAGCGGCCCGGCTGCATGGAAGGGAAACGGGCGGCGCAACTCGACAAGCCGCCGGTCCCCGACGCCATCGGCGTGCGCATCCACAAGGACATCTGCTCCGCGTGCTGGACGCTGTGGTGGAAGGACTTGAGCATCAAGGTGATTAACGAACTCCGGCTCGACCTCAGCTCCGAGGGCGGGCAGTTCGAGTACGACCGGAACATGCGCGAGTTCATGGGCTTTGAGGCGGAGCCGCCGAAGTAGCAACCCGCCGAAAGCGCCGGGCGGTGATGTGGCATTTTGTACACTGACGCGCAGGAACTGAGTCAGGCCGCCAACAGGGAAAGTGGCTGCCTGACGGCCTGACCCCCTCGAACCGCGCAGAAGCGCCGCCGATGGTTCCGACCCGATGCCAACATCCACGCTCGTTCAGTACGGCCGGTCCGGGTTCGTCGGGCGGTTCACCGCGCCCGCGGCGGTCCCGCGCGGCGAGCGGGTGATCGTGTCCGGCCCGCGCGGCGTCGAACCGGGCGTGGTACTGTGCGAGCCGGGCGAGACGTTCGCCCCGTCGCTTTCGACCGAAGGCGAAATGCTCCGCGCCGCGACGGCCGACGACGAGGCGCGCGTCGCGGGGTTCGCGGAGCGCGAGGCGGAACTGCTCGCGCTCGCGGGCGAAGCCGCCGCGGAACGCGGGCTACCGCTCGCCTTCGTGGACGCGGAACTCACCCTCGACGGTCGCCTCATCCTGCACGGCCTGGCCTGGGACGCGTGCGACGCGACTCCGCTGTTCGAGGCGTTGTCTGCGCGCTTCAACCTGAGCGTTCGGCTACTCGACCTGTCGCAAACGGCCGTGACCAAAGACCCGAAGCAAGCGGCCGACGGCTGCGGCAAGCCCGGCTGCGGCACCGAAGGCGGCGGGTGTTCGTCGTGCGGCACCGACAGCGGGGGCGAATCGAAAGGCGGCTGTTCGACCGGTTCGTGTTCGCGCGGCAAGGTGAAGTCGGCCGACGACATGACCGCGTACTTCACCGACCTGCGGCAGAAGATGGACGCCGCCGGTGTCACGCGCACCCCGCTTCATTGACTCCCAACCCTCCCAACCCCGGGCGTTGCCCTGGGCTAGGATTGTCCCAGCCCTTCGGGCTGAATACACTCCTCTCCCTCTGCACCCCGAAGGGGTGAGACAATCTCAGCCCAGGGCAACGCCCTGGGTTCCGTTCGGGTTCCGTTGGGGGCTCCGTTCGGGGTTCCGCTCGGACCACACACGGGAGACGATTTATGCCGCGATGGAATCGCACCGCCCCACTTGTGACGGCGGCGCTCGTCGTCGCGCTCGCGCTGCTGCCGGCACGCGCCGCGGACGAGGAGACGACCCGCGCGCTCGCGTCCCTCAAAGCGGTCACGAAGGAGGGCAAGGGGAACGAGGACGCCGGCCCGGCGTGGAAGACGCTCGTGAGTAAGGGTGCCGCCGCGCTGCTGCCGGCGCTCGAAGCGTTCGACGACGCCAACCCGACCGCGACCAACTGGCTCCGCGCCGGCGTCGATGCCATCGCCGAGAAGGAGAAGGACGCCAAGCGCCCGCTGCCGGCGAAGGAACTGGAGGCGTTCGCGAAGGACACCAAGTACGCACCGTCCGCGCGCCGCGTGGCCTACGAACTGCTCGTCGCGCAGGACGCGACCGCGAAGGACCGGTTGCTGCCCGGCTTCCTCAACGACAAGTCGCCGGACCTCCGCCGCGACGCGATTGCCCGTGAACTCGACATCCTCGAGAAGCTCGCCCGGCCGTCGATCAAGGCCGACCTGGAGAAGCTGTTCGCGTACACCCGCGACAAGGATCAAGTCGATCTGCTCGCGAAGAAGATCGGCGACAACGGCGGGAAGGCGAGCGTGAGCGAGCACTTCGGGTTCGTCACGCACGCGGCGATCGTCGGGCCGTTCGACAACCCCGGCGGCAAGGGGTTCGCCACCGCGTATCCGCCGGAAGCGGCGAAGGACGCGGCCGGCACCTTCAAGGGCAAGGGCGACGCCGAGGTGACGTGGGCCGCGGCGAACACCACCGACAAGTACGGCAAGTTCGACCTGAACAAGATCGTCGGCAAGCCCGCGGACCTGGAGCGGCACACGGACGCGGTCGCCTACGCGCTGGCCGTGATCGTCGCGGAGAAGGACACGCCGTGCGACATCCGCGTGGCGAGCATAACCTCCGTTCAAATCTTCCTGAACGGGAAGAAGCTGTTCGAGCGAGACGAGTACCACCACGGCGCCCCGCTCGACGCGCACGTCGGCAAGGGCACGCTCAAGAAGGGCGAAAACGTGATCGTGCTGAAGGTGTTGCAGAACAGCCAGAAGGAGGACTACGCGAAGGTGTGGTTCTTCCAGATGCGGGTGTGCGACGACACCGGCGGCCAGCTCCCGCTCAAGCAGAAGATCGCGGCGGACGGCAAGGACCAAACGATCCCGCTGGGCTTCATCC
>JAYUBA010000002.1:0-2870 GCA_043741075.1 Frigoriglobus sp. | reverse complement strand
CAGGACTTGAACCTGCAATCCCTTTCGAGAACCAGCACCTCAAGCTGGCGCGTCTGCCAATTTCGCCACCCGGGCGGGTGTCAGCACGCATTATGACGCCCCGCCCGGACATTTCAAGGGGTCAGCCCCGGCGGATCGAACGGGGCCGCGGAAATTCCCGGCGGCCCGGCCCGACATTCGGCCGGGTCACGTCCCGCCGAGTTTGAAGTACACGACGGCGATGGTGGCCAGCGCGATGACGGCGGACGCGACGTACAACACGGACGCGCGGACGCCGAGCGACCGGTCTTCTCGCAGGGCCGCCTCGGACCAACTCACGGCGTCCTGGGACTGGTCCTCGGTCAGCCGCTGGAAGACCCCGCCGGCGAACGCCTGCGACCGCTCGTCCAGGCCGGTCGCGGCGAAGTAGCACCCCCCGACGAGGGGGTACTGCTCCGCGTCCGTGAGGTCGCCCGGGGCGATCCCGGCGGTCACCCCGCTCGACAAAATCCGGCCGAGGCGGGGGGACCGGGTGAACAGGTCGTACAGGAAGTAGAAGAGCTTGCGGTTGTTGTTCGGCACGAACCGGTTGGTCTTGCGGCCCTCCGGCGGCCACTCCAGCTTGAGCCGGTTCAGGACGAACGCCGGGACCGTGTTGAGGCGAATCCACTCGGCGACCGTCTCCATGACCCCCGGCATCTCGAGGGCCGGGCGGTCGGGCACGAGCGGCATCCGCTGGCCGATGCGGCCGCGCAACTCCTGGGCGGTGAAGCCGCGGCGGAACTCGTCGAACCCCTCGGCTTGCTCCAGGTCGCACACCATGACGTACTGCGGGTAGACCATGCGGAGGCCGACGCGGGCCGTGGCCAGGTCGCCCGACAGGACGCCGACGGCGGTCCGCGCCAGGTCGTCGGATCCGAGTGCCGCCCACGGGATGAGGACGAGCGCGCCGTTGACCGGGCACCACGGCCGCCGCTCGCGCTCGATGAGCCGGCACAGGTACGCCAGGCGGCGCGGCCCTTCGGCCAGCTCGTCGGACCCCATGCGGACCTGCGTCTGCTTCCGCGCCCCGGCGGACTTCATCATCGCCCCGAGTTCGTGCAGCCGGGCCTGTTCGGCCGGCGTCAAGGCGCGTTCGCTCTGGGCGCGGATCAGGTCGTAGAACTCGTCCTGGTCCTTCTGGTCCACGCCCTCCAGCGCCTGCCCGGGGGTGACGGTTTTGTTCATGTTGGTCGCGTCGGCGTTCTCCCCGCCGCCGACCGCTTCGGTGTCGTGCAACCGGGCGATGTACTTGCCCCACGTTGAAGCCCCGGTACACGTCACGTAGATGGCGTTCGGGCCGGCGAAGATGCGCACCGGCGCGGAATCGCTCTTGGGCGCGGTGAACTCAATCTTCTGCTGCGAGTTCAGGAAGAGCGACGCGTCCCCGCCCTGCGGCCGGCCGACGACGAGGTACAGCGGCAGATCGACGACGGAGATGCCGTTCTCCCGCAGTTTGTCCATGCCCTCCCGCCAGGCCACCTCGATGTCCGGGTACTCCGCCGCGTCCGAGGCGTTGAACAGCTTCCACCAGAAGTAGGCGATCCACGTCAGCGCGTAGAGCAGTAAAAACAGGATCGGCAGGTAGTAGGGCCTAATCCCGTCCCGGGCGTGCTTCTGCAGGTAGGTCTGCACGATCTCCAACCGGTTCAGGTAGAACAGCCCGGTCAGGATGATGGCCAGCAGGATGACCGTGACGAGGACGCGCACCCACCTCGGCCAGGCGCGGAAGTCGGCCGCCTCGGCGAAGATGGGGATGACCATCCCGACGAGGCTGCGGATGCGCTCGATGAAGCTGACGAAGAGGTGGACGAGGGTTTGCATGGCAGTCGCGGTCCCGAAGGTGGCGGTGGCGTCCGGCGGTTAGTTCTTGAACATCTGCGTGACGACGAGCGTGCCGACGAGCAGCGCCGCGGCCAGCACGACGACGAACAGGCGGACGGCCGCGAGTGCCCGGCCCCGGTTCCGCAACGGCGACACGTTGGTCCGCACGCCCATGTCGGCCGGCAGGCGGATTTCTTTGTTCCGCGACGCGACGACCCGGCGGCGGGCGCGCTCCGCCCACTCCTTCGGGTCCACCAGCGACGGCGACCCGCGGAAGCCGAGCATGACGCACCAGAAGAAGACTTCGACGGCCTCGGTCCCGGGCCGCTTGTCGGCGAGGTCGGCCTGGGACCAGAACCGCCAGGCCCGCTCCTGACCGCCGCCGTAGATTTCGGCCTCCAGGGACTTCTCCCGCCACGGGTTGCACCACGGGCACTCGGGGTCCGAGATGAAAATCTCGTCGAGCCAGCAGGCGATGGCGTACCGGGCACCGAGGAAGTCGCGCTCGTCCGGCTGGACCGGGCGGCGGACGGTGTCCCCGTAGTCGGCGTGGCCGCGGATCGCGCCCTCGCCGAGGAGCATCTGCTTGAGCCGGGCGTTCTCCACGTCGAGCAACAGGCTCTCGCCCGCGCTCAGGCGCTCCTTGAGCGACAATCCGTAGGCCATGACATCGAGGACGTGCCGGCTGAGGTCGGTTTCCATGGCGGAGGCTTAACCCTTGGGGGGGACGACGTAGAGGGTGAAGCGCATGACCGGTTGCTTGCCCGGCTGGCCGCGGATCAGCACGTCCCGCTTGTTCTGCAGGTCGCCGTCGAGCAGCCGCTCGTTCAGGCGGATGGCCAGGCGGCGGGTGCGCTGCACGAATGGCCACTCGTCCGGGCTGCGCTCGATCGAGAAGTACGTGTCCTTCTTGGTGATCGGCAGCACCCGCGGGGGTTGGGCTTCGTACCGGAAGACCATGCCCCGGTGGCCGAGGGCGTACACGTCCTCGACGCGGTCGGTGGACGCGATCTTCATGTTCATCTGGC
>JAYUBA010000001.1:0-2872 GCA_043741075.1 Frigoriglobus sp. | reverse complement strand
GGGCAAAGCCCCCCGGAGGGGGGCCATCTCGTAGCGCCCGCGGCCCGCGTGCTCTTCGCAAACCATCTCGTAGCGCACGCAGCCCGCGTGCTCTTCGCAAACCCACGATGCGTGCGGGCGTTTGCGAAGAGCACGCGGGCCGCGGGCGCTACGAAGCCGATAAGGCGTTACGCCTTCGGCGGGAGCTTCCACGAGCCCGGTACGGGCGCGCGGGTCGCGTCCAGCGGGGTGTCCAGCGCGAAGCCCTTCGGCATCGTGTCCTCCGCCGACGCCAGCGCGTCGTCCCACTTCAGCATGTTGGCCGCGTAGCACGCGTTGCGGCCGAGGATCGCGGTGAACGTCGAATCGGTCACCTGCTTCAGCTCGTTCAGCGGCGCGCCGGCCCGGATGCTGTTGAGCAGGTCGATGTGCTCCTGCACATACGCCTGGACGTCGTCGGCGCCGGACTGCTTCTTGTTGATCTCGTAGTTGCCGTCGCGGGTGTGGCAGGTGCCGGTCGAACCGATCACCGTCTCGGACACGTCGTCGCCGGCGACCGGGAAGTGGCGGCAGTAGCTGGAGAGCCGCACGCCGTTCTTGTACTCGTACTCGACGGCGAAGTGGTCCCAGATTTGGCCCGCTTCCTTCGGCGGGCCGGTGTGCCGCAGCGCCCGCCCGCCGAACCCGGTCGCCTTCACCGGGTGGTCCTTCATCACCCAGTTGATGACATCCAGGTTGTGAACGTGCTGCTCGACGATGTGGTCGCCGCAGAGCCACAGGTAGTGGTACCAGTTGACCAGTTGGTAGGTGCTGTCGGCCATGCCCTCCGGGCGCTTGTTGAACCACGGCTCGCGGCCGTTCCACGCGCACCGGGCGGAGCGGACCTCGCCGATCGCGCCGTCGTGGATCTTCTTGACCGTCTCGATGTACCCCTTCTGGTGCCGCCGCTGGGTGCCGGCGACGATGGCGATGTTGCTCTTCTTCGCCTCGTCCACCAGCGAGTAGCACTTGCGGGCGCCGGTGGCGTCCACCGCGACCGGCTTCTCGCAGAAGATGTTCTTCTTGGCCCGCACCGCGGCCTCGAGGTGGTACGGGCGGAACCCCGGCGGGGTGGCGAGGATGACCAGGTTCACGTCGGTCGCCAGCAACTTCGTGTACGCGTCCAGCCCGTCGAACGTCATCTCCGGGGTGATCTTCACCTGCTTGACGAACCGGCCGTAGTCGTCACTCTTGGGGTTGGAGAACGTCTTCACGGCGTTCTGCGCGCGGTCCTTGAACACGTCGGCGACGGCCACGATCTCCAGCTTCGGGGCGTCCTTGTTGATGCGCTCTTCGGCGTTGAGGATGTCCCGCACGGCCCCCTTGCCGCGCCCGCCGCAGCCGATGAGGCCCACCTTGATGGTGTCGTTGCCGGCGGCGAACGCCCCGGCCGCGAGGTTGCCCGCCACCGCGACGCCGCCCACCGCGGCGCTCGTCTTCAGGAAATCACGACGGTTCGACATGGGGACTCCGGGAGAGAGGGAATACATTTCTTCACCCCGAAGGGGTGAAAACCAGAACCACCGAACACTGAAAACTTACTCCGACTTCTTCACGATCTTCGGCTTCAGCCCGGCGAGGTCGGGCTGTTCGTCTTCCGCCAGCACGACGCGGAACCCGATCACGTCCATGCGGGTGAGCCACCAGATGCTCTGCGGCTCCTGCGGATCCCACTTCATCCACGTCTTGTCCGACGGGCGGCGGGCGGCGCTGCGCAACTTGTCGGCCTTGTCCGCCCACGACCCGCCGCGGACGACGTGCGACCACTTCCTGTCCGTCGGGAGCGTCACCGGGCGCAGGCTGAGCGGGTTCTTCGCGAGCGTCGTGTACGCGTCCGCGTCGTACTGGTCGAGAGTCCACTCCCACACGTTGCCGTACATGTCGTGCAGGCCGAACGGGTTGGGCTTCTTCGTGCCGACCGTGTGCGTGGTCCCCTTCGGGTGATCGTCGTCGGAGGAGTTCTCCTTGAACCACGCGTACTCGTCCAGTTCCTTCGGGTCGGTGCCGAAGGAGTACGGCGAATCGCCCTTCCCGGCGCGGGCCGCGTACTCCCACTCGGCCTCCGTGGGCAGCCGGTACGCGCGGCCGGTCTTCTTGCGGAGCCACTCGCAGTACATCATCGCCGCGTGGTGCGTCATGCAGATCGCCGGGTGCCCCTCGCGCTCGTGTCCGTAGGTCGCGTCCACGAACGTGTTCGTCGGCCGGGTGATCGCGTCCGGGCCGAACTTCTTGGCCGCGGTGTCGTCCGCCTTGAGGAACCCTTCGTCGAACCAGAACACGTCGAACTCGTCCCAGGTGACCTCGCACTTCGCCATCCAGAAGCCGCCGACCTTGACCTTGTGCCGCGGACCTTCGTTCGGGTCGCGTCCGGCTTCAGCATCCGGGCTGCCCATCGTGAACTCGCCTCCGGGCACCCACACCATGTCGAACTTCGCGGTCAGATCGACCTTCCGCGTCTTCGGCGGGTCGCTGTCCGGGTCGATGACCTCGAGTTTGAAGCCGCTCGACTTCTCGGTGTAGTTCTTCCGCTCCAACTTGGGCGGCGCGGGCGCGTCGGCCGGCTTGGTCGCGGGCCTGTCGTCCGGCGCGACCGCGAGCGCGAACAGCGGAACCAGCGCGAGGAGCAAAAGGCCGGTGGTGTAACGACGTGCCATTCTGCTAGATTCTCCGATGGAGGCACCGCTGTCAACGGGCGAGGTGAGCGAATGACCAGCTACGGCCTGCTGCTCGCCGGATTCTGCCATCTTATGCTGTTGGTGGCGCTTTCAAGACCCACCCCCCCAACCCCCCTCCCTGAAGGGAAGGGGGCTTTTGCTTCCTCCCCCTTCCCTTCAGGGAAGGGGGTTGGGGGGGT